>NZ_KI271744.1:614-46056 GCF_000469445.2 Oscillibacter sp. KLE 1745
CAGATTTTTCTGTGGATAGCCATACGGTTTTGTGGGAGTTATCAGAAAGTTATCAATTCACGGGCAATTCAACTTTGGCCGCAACAGGCTTTAGCGTCGCGTTCCGAAGATGGGGCTGAGTGTTTACCCTCTCCGGCCAGGAAAAGGGCACACAGGGCTTTACAGGCGGGAACACCCCCGTTGAGGCCTCAGTTGGTCTTTCTTTGTTTCAGCGTATCATTTTTGCGTCCGGCTCTTCTCGCTGGTCCCGTTCCCGTCCTCAGCTGTCTGACCGTGAAGTGGGTGTGGGCTTCCGCCCGCAAAAAAGCGTTTGACTGCCGCTCGCGGCAAGCCAAACGCTCTGCTTGCCCCACCCGTGGGTGGGTAAAAACAGCTTCCCCGACCGTGCAAGTACCGACGGTTCCCCCACCCGTGGGTGGGTAAAAACAGCTTCCCCGACCGTGCAAGTACCGACGGTTCCAGCGCTCTCCGCGCTGCGGGGATAGTACTTTGGGGTTATCATGCTTTTTCTTTCGCCCTCCGCAGAGCCTCAAAACCGGCTCTCTTCCGCTCTCAGGGGTCCAGCAGGGCTGGGACCATCTCTGCTTCCAAAGCGGGCACACAGGCTCCACACGGCCCACAGTCTCCTCAGCGTCCCCCCGGTACTTCCCTCTCCGCCAAAGCCTCACACAACCCCTCACAGGCGGCAAGGATTGGCTGCTGCGCTCGAGGCCCTGGCGCTCGATCCCAGGCGCTTTGCACCCTTCTCCGGGAGCCTGCTATATTCTTTACTGCGGCGCAATTTTTGCTGGTCCTGCCCCTCGAAATCCTGACCCAGAATGTGACCCAGAATATCGAAAGCCGCCGTGGAGCGGGCAGGAACGACCTTCGGGTTTTTGGGGATTTCAGGCCTAAAAAGGTCCGGAAAGCACTAGGGCGCAGCGGTTTGACAACTAGACTGCAGCTCATAACCCGGAGGTCGGAGGTTCAAGTCAGCCCCCATAACCAGAAAGTCACCGCTTTCCAATCGGAAAGCGGTGACTTTCTTTTGTTTTCCGCGGAGCTTCCACGATCTCTCCTTCGATTCGGGCCGCCTGCCGCTCCCCCTTTTCCAGATCGATGTCCGCCCATTTGAGGCCCAGCAACTCGTCTCGCCGGAGCCCAATAGCCAAGTCCAGGTAGTGCAGCTCGAAGACGCCGCTTTCCCGAGCCTTCCATAGGAAGGAAATCAGCTGCTCCAGCGGCAGGGTCCTCATCTCCTTCTTTTTTACCTTGGGTAGGGCACAGCCGGCAGTCGGGTCTTTGACGATCAGCTCCCGCTCCACCGCCAGCTTCATGGATGGCGGTCTTCAGCCTCTCCCAGGCCTCTGCCCGGCTTCTTCCCAAGGCATTACTCTTTTCTTTGCTCCATTTGCTCAAGGATTGTCTATTTACCACTTCTGGCAGCGCAAACAAGGCCGGTATCGAAAGATATCGGCCTTGTTTCATCAAAACTTGTACTCCACGAACAGCTCCCGCACGGCGTTGGGGTCAGCGGGCTGGGGGGATGCGGCCTTCGGCGGCTCTGATTTGGGCGCCTCCGCCTCATGGGGGCCATCCCGCCAGGCAAGGAACTTGGGTGCCACCTGGGGGAACAGGGCCAGAGAGAGGACATCCTCGTCGCTCTTGGCGATCTCTTTGAATTCCTCCCGGTACTTGGGCAGTTCCGGCTCCAGCAGATCCGCCGGCCGGCAGGTGATCACTTCCTCCGGCGCGATGCCTGCCTTGGCCCGGACTTCCTCGTTGACCTTGCCGGGCAGGGCGCCGTACTCGCCCCGCAGCATGGCCTTGGATTCCTTGGGGAAGGTCTTGTATCGCTCCCCAAGGATCACGTTCATCACCGCCTGGGTGCCCACGATCTGGCTGGAGGGCGTCACCAGGGGCGGACAGCCGAAGTCCTCTCGGACCCGGGGGATCTCCGCCAGCACGTCGTAGTACTGGTCCTCCTTCCCGGCTTGCTTGAGCTGGGAGATGAGGTTCGAGAGCATGCCGCCGGGCACCTGGTAGAGCAGGGTATTGGTGTCCACGTTCAGCACCTTGGGGTCCAGGGAGCCTTCGTCCTTGAGCCGCTGGGCCACCTTGCGGAAGTGCACGGCGGCCTCGCTCATCTTGTTCAGGTCCAGCCCCGTATCCCGGACGGTGCCCCGGAGGGTGGCCACCAGGGATTCCGTGGCGGGCTGGGCGGTACCATTGGCCAGGGGGCTCAGAGCCGTGTCCACAATGTCCACCCCGGCGTAGGCCGCCATGAGATACACCATGTCGCCGGTACCGGTGGTGTTGTGGGTGTGCAGGTGGATGGGGACGGACACCGTTTCCTTCAGCCGCTTGACCAGGGAGTAGGCGTCCATGGGCAGCAGGAGGTTGGCCATGTCCTTGATGCAGATCACGTCGGCTCCCATCTGCTCCAGCTCCCTGGCAAGCTTCACGAAGTATTCCTCGCTGTGGATGGGGGAGATGGTGTAGCTGAGGGTGGCCTCCACCATGCCGCCGTACTTCTTGGTGGACTGGATGGCCTGCTCCAGGTTCCGCACGTCGTTGAGGGCGTCGAAGATCCGGATGATGTCGATGCCGTTTTCAATGCTCTTGCGGCAGAAGGCGTCCACCACGTCATCGGCGTAGTGCTTGTAGCCCAGGATGTTCTGGCCCCGGAAGAGCATCTGGAGCTTCGTGTGGGGCAGGGCACGGCGCAGAGCCCGCAGGCGCTCCCAGGGGTCCTCGTTCAAAAAGCGCATACAGGCGTCGAAGGTGGCACCGCCCCAGCACTCCAGGGACCAGTAGCCGATGGAGTCCAGCACCTCGCAGGCGGGCAGCATATCCTCCAGCCGCATCCGGGTGGCCGCCTGGGACTGATGGGCGTCCCGGAGGATGGTGTCGGTGAGATACAGCGGTTTGTTCGATAAAAATTCCATAAAAAGCCTCCGCTTGCACACCGGGACCGGTCGCCGTCGCTGCGGCTGCAGGGATCATACCGACCCGGTGGCGAGATAAAGAATCAGCCGAACAGGGAGATCAGCACACCCGCGGCGATGGCGGAGCCGATGACGCCAGCCACGTTGGGGCCCATGGCGTGCATCAGCAGGAAGTTGCCGGGGTTGGCCTCCTGGCCCACCTTCTGGGACACACGGGCCGCCATGGGCACGGCGGACACGCCGGCGGAGCCGATGAGGGGATTGATCTTCTCCTTGAGGAACAGGTTCATGAACTTGGCCAGCAGCACACCGCCGGCGGTGCCGAAGCTGAAGGCCACGATGCCCATGGCCATGATGGCCAGGGTCTGGGGGCTGAGGAAGGTGTTTCCGGTAGCGGTGGCGCCCACGGAGACCCCCAGGAAGATGGTGACGATGTTGATGAGCTCGTTCTGCACCGTCTTGCTGAGCCGGTCGGTGACGCCGCACTCCCGGAACAGGTTGCCCAGCATCAAACAGGCGATCAGCGGCGCCGCGGAGGGCACCAGCAGGGCAACGAACACGGTCACCACGATGGGGAACACGATCTTTTCCTTCTTGGAGACCTCCCGCAGGGGCTTCATGACGATCTTGCGCTCTTCCTCGGTGGTCAGCAGCTTCATAATGGGCGGCTGGATCACCGGCACCAGGGCCATGTAGGAGTACGCCGACACGGCGATGGGGCCCAGCAGGGCCGGAGCCAGCATGACAGTGACGAAGATAGCGGTGGGGCCGTCGGCGCCGCCGATGATGCCGATGGAACCTGCCTCCGGACCGCTGAATCCGATCAGGCGGCAGCCTACGTAGGTCATGAAGATGCCCAGCTGGGCCGCCGCGCCCAGCAGCAGGCTCTTGGGGTTGGCGATCAGGGGGCCGAAGTCGGTCATGGCGCCCACGCCCATGAAGATCAGGCAGGGATAGATGCCCAGCTTCACGCCCAGGTACAGCACATCGATGAGCCCCACCGAAATGGTCTCACCCACGGTGGCGGTGGCCAGCACCGCTTCGGATACCCCGGCAGAGGCCATCTCCGAGAGAAATTCCGCCGTGATGGGAGCCCCGCCAAACAAATCCCAGTGAATGTGCCCCCCGGCGAAGAGGATCTCATGGTACATCTCCGCGCCCGGCAGATTGGTTACCAGCATGCCGAAGGCGATGGGCACCAGAAGCAGCGGCTCAAATTTCTTCACGATGCCCAGGTACAGCAGCACGCAGGCAATGGCGATCATGATGAGGCACTTCCAGTTGCCTCCCTGGGTGAATTGATAAAAGCCAGTGCTTGTGATAAAATTCAGGATAGCGTCCATAGGCCGTCACCCCGTCACTGGATGGTGAAAAGGGGCGTGCCGGATTCCACCGCAGCGCCCTTGGCGGCCTGGATGGCGGTGACCCAGCCGTCCCGGGGGCACATAATCTCGTTTTCCATCTTCATGGCCTCCAGGATCATCAGCACCTGGCCCCGCTTGACGCTGTCGCCCACGGCCACATTCACCGATAAAATGGTGCCGGGCATGGGGGCGTTTACCTGTTCACCGCCGGCCGGTACCGGGGCAGGAGCCGCAGCAGGAGCCGGGGCAGGTGCAGCCGCGGGTGCGGGAGCCGCGCCAGTCAGTTCTTCCAGTTCCGCCTCGTAGGGGACGCCGTTGACGATCACTCTGTACTTCTTCATGGAAACCTCCTAAAACAGTTCTCTCGCTCCGCAGTCAGAGCGGCTTGACGGATACGATGCGGATGCCGGTGATGTCGGTGCCCAGGTCCTCCGCCATGGCGGCGGATACGGCGGCAATCAGCTCCGGCGTGACAGCTCCGGTGGCCGGTGCCGCCGGCTGGGGAGCCGGGGTAGCGCAGGCCGTCGGCTGCTTCCCCACCGCGCACAGCACCGCGCTCATCACGCTGGTCAGCACGATCAGGCAGATCAGCCCGAAAAACACCGTCCCCATTCCCATCAGGCACACAAATGCATGATTGTAGTCCATATCTAATTTCACCCTCCCAAATACCCAGTCTCCTGTTTTCTCTCATCGTTACAAGCATTCCGGCCCAAGGTCCTAGTCCAGGGCTTTGCCCGCAGGGTCTCACCCCCTTTTGGACACTGTATTCTCAAGACGGGCTCCCCTTCGGCACAGGCGCCGCTTTTCTGCCTGTTCCAAATCCAAAGCCTATCAAGCAGTTTCTATTTGAACGTCTCCAGGAAATAGAGAAAATATCCCACTG
This sequence comes from Oscillibacter sp. KLE 1745, assembly GCF_000469445.2. NCBI lineage: Bacteria > Bacillati > Bacillota > Clostridia > Eubacteriales > Oscillospiraceae > Oscillibacter > Oscillibacter sp. KLE 1745. The sequence continues at coordinate 5,792 of NZ_KI271744.1, forward strand.
CCAGCAGATCAGCACACCCTCCGGGGCTGATTCCCTGCCGGCATAATTTTTTGTCCCAGTCAGCCAGAGCCCTTTCCAGTTCTTCCGGCGAAAGGGTCAATGACGCGCATGCTTGACGGGATAGCTCCCGCAGCGCCTGACGGCCTCCTCTGAAGAGGACATTGGTATCCTCCACCGAAGCCATCAATTCCACCAAAGCCCGCATTCCCCGCTGTTCCAGAGAATCAGACCCCTGCCGCAGATGCGGTAGCACGCAGCGCAGAACAGAGCGGAACCCCGATGCCGCCTCCCCGCGGATGCCCGCTGTCCGGTATTTTTCACAGACTGCGTGGCCATGAGTGTCCAACGGTTTTTTCAGTTCCGGCAGGAATTCCTCCGCCAGTGCTTTTTCCTGCCGGCACAGCGTCTCCGCTGTCAGGGTCTCCTCCGGCCTCTCCAGACTGCGGGCAAACCACTGCCCCGCCGCCGCAGCCAGCAGTCCTAGTGAGAAAATCAAACCCTTGTGAGTATTGACACCTCCGGTGGCGTCATACATGGCCGCTTCCGCATCCAGTCCCAGGCGCTGAACGCTCCGACAGAAAGCCACACCTCCCTCAGGATTGTCATATCCCGCCCGGCACAATTTCCCGAAAAAGGGAGCAATGGCAGCGGCACTGTCCACAAATGAGAAAAAGTCCATGTCCTGGTGGGCCCCGCAGTTGATCCGGTCCACCAGTCCCGGTTTCGGGGTCACCGAAACCTCATAGAGCATGGCTCTCAACGCGGCTTTCTCCACCTGTGCGGCATATCGGGAGCGGAAATACTCCCTCAGGCGCCGCACGGTCTCCCATTGCAGCGCCTCCACGCTGTGCCGTCGGCTCCGGCCGCACTCAGCCGCGGGACGGCCGCACAAAAGGCACTGTCTGGGCGGATACCCCACCTGGCCTCTGTCCCATTTGACGCCTCCCCGCGTCAGGACATCCAGGTCCAGCAGGCGGCCCAGGTCAGAGATCTGCTCGATGTCGCAGGCAATTCTTTTTGCCGCCCCGGCCGGGGCCTCCAAAGCGTAAAAAGCAGTAGGTCCACCGCTATGGCAGTGCTTTCCCCGATCGGTCCAGGGAATCCCCTCCTGATCCAGCCGGCTTTCCAGCAATCGCTGCGCCTCTGAAAACCCTTTGAGCAGAAGTGGAAAGCTCTTGATAGGTCCGGCCACATTGGCGCTCAGCATGATCAGCGTCTGGCAGCTTTCCAACTGCCGCGTCTGCTCCGCCGCCCGCCATTCCCGCTCTGCCAGCATTTCCTCCAGATCCACGAAAGGTCCTGTAATAAGATCAAGCAGATCTATGATCCCACTCCTCTCGAAGAAACCGCGCCGTCTCCTCCGTCACCAACGGTGTGAGCGCCTTCCAGTCTCCCTGATCTAGCAGTTCCCGCACCCGGCTGGCGCTCACTGCCTGACCGTGCACCTCCGCTCTGGGGATCTCCACTACTTCAATCCCCCACGGGGGAAGCAGATCCTGCATGGTCTGGTTATAGGCAACCGTCAGGCCGCAGAAGGGCTCCTGCCCCACAAAACGCCTGGTAATCCCCAGAGGCGCGGCGAAACGGCGGGCAAACACCGTGAGATCCAGCTCCATACTGCATCGGGACGCCAGAGACTGATCTTTCAGAAAATAGGTAGGAAATGTAGCATTGGATATCATGTAGCTGCCCGTGGGACACACCGCCACGTTATCCAGATCCGCCAGGCTACGGGCAGCCATGGTCATCCGGTCCCGGGCGGAAAAACGGCTGCAATCTTCTGACAGGACAAAAAAATACACAAAGCCGCAGGATCTGGCCGCCTGTTCCGCCAAATACCGGTGGCCTCTGGTGAAGGGGTTGCAATTTGCCACGATGGCCCCCACCGGCGCAGCCGACGCCTCAGGCAGCGCAGAGACAAACCGCGCGGCTCCGTCCCGTCTGTTTTCCATCAAAAGCATCTGCTCCGTCTGTGCCACCGGATAAAATCCGGCGGCGCAGAACAGATCCAGATTTTCGGGTTTCGTGCAGAGCATTAGGTGGCTGTATCCCTGGGCAGCCGCATGATTAACCAGACGACTGACCACGGTATTGCACAGGCCCTCCCCCTGAAATGCTTTGGAAACCGCGATGTGCTGTAAAACAGCACCTTTCAGGGAGCCGGTGGCCGTGATCTCCCCATCCTCCCGCAGAACCACCGTATAGTCCGGTGGGATCACCGGCGGCTCCAGGCCCTGCTGCCGCAAAAAGCGGCCCACCTCCTGAAGCTTCCGGCCGGAGAGTTTTCCGAATTCCAGCTCCATGTTCCTTTCACTCCTTAATCCGCCACTTGGTGGATCAGGTCCATGACCGTTCCATCCCGATAGGTTACGATGCCCACCACCTTATCCGTGTAGTGGATGGGCTCAGGCACACCCACGATCTTTTGTGCCAGATGCTGAAGCTCTTCAATGGAGCACAGCGGGATACCGGCATCCATCAGCCGCTGCCGCAGCTTCCAGCGGCGGGGATTTACCGCCACACCGTAATCAGTGACCACCACATCAACTGTCTTGCCCGGCGTCACCTGGGTATTGACCTTGGGGACCACACAGGGGATCCGCCCACGCACCAGGGGGCAGACGATCACCGCCAGCGAGGCGCCCCAGGCCGTATCAGGGTGTCCCCCGATGGCCCCGCGGATCACGCCATCGGACCCGGTGAGCACATTGACATTGAACCCGGTATCCACCTCCAATGCGGAGAGCACCACCGCGTCCAGCAGGTTGACTGCGCAGCCGGGATCGGCGGGACTGGCATAGTAAGAGGCGGAGATCTGCTGATGGAAGCGGTTGTTTTTCAGAGACTCTGCCGCCCGCAGGTCGAAGGACTGCACATCCAGGATCTTTTTGATGAGGCCCTCCTCATGCAGATCCACAATGGAGCCGGTGATACCGCCCAGCGCGTAACTGGCCGTGATCTTCTGCTCCAGCATCCGCTCCCGCAGGAACCGCGCCACCGCCAAAGAGGCCCCGCCGGAGCCCATCTGGATAGAGAAGCCATCCTTGAACACACCGCTGGCGGCAATCACCGCCGCCGCGGATTCCGCGATGGTCAGCTCCTTGGGGTTCTTGGTGAAACGGGTGGCCCCGGACATGATACCCGCGGGATCGCCGATGTTCTCCACCTCAACGATGTAGTCCACGTCCGTGGCGGGGATGCCGAAGGGCGCGTTGGGATAGGGCACGATATGGTTGGTCAGGATGATAGTCTTATCGGCATACTGGGCGTCGCACTTGGCATAGCCCATGGAGCCGCACATAACGCCGCTCTCCATGTCCCGGCTGTAACCGTTGGCGTTTCCGCAGGGGTCGCAGGAAGGTGCCCCCAGGAAGGCCACGTCAATCTTCAGTTTCCCGGCCTCAATGGCGCAGGCACGCCCGCCGTGGCTGCGGAACACCACGGGCACATCCATCAATCCTCCGGAGATGGCGTCCGCCAGCTTTCCCCGCAGGCCGGAGGTCTCGATCCGGCGGATGACACCGTTCTGAATATGGCGGATCAGCGGGGCGTGGCAGTCCGAAAGAGAAGAGGCCGCCAGCACCAGATCGTGGAAGCCCATCTCCGCCAGCTTGTCCACAACCATGTTGACAATATAGTCGCCGTTGCGGAAATGGTGGTGGAAGGAGATCATCATGCCGTCCTTGAGTCCGGAGCGGCGGATCGCCTCTTCCAGAGAGGGAACGATCTTATTGCAGGAATTCTTCCGCTCCTGGATGGTGGTATAGCTCTTGTTCAGCTGCGCATCCTGGAATTCCTCCTGCAGGTCCTGCAGTTCCTCCCGGAAGGGGATCTGATTCAGAAGATCACTCATGCTGTGCTACCTCCTCAAACCGTATGCCCGCGGCTCTGGCCAGATCCAGTGTCCGCTGGGCCCGCAGGACAATGGGACGGTCCACCATCTTCCCGTTCAGGGAGATGACGCCAGACCCCTTGCGATGTGCTTCCTCAATGGCCTCCATCACCGCCAGCGCCTTGTCGATATCCTTTTGGGTGGGTGTATATACTTCATGGACCGTCTTGACCTGTCTGGGATTGATGATGGATTTTCCGTCAAAACCCAACTGGTGGATCAGCTCCACCTCCGCGCGGAAGCCCTCTTCATTGTTGACGTCGCTGTATACGGTATCGATGGCGTCGATCCCCGCAGCTCTGGCCGCCAGCAGGATCATGCTGCGGCCGAACAGCAGCTCGATCCCGCCGGGAGAACGCTTGGTCTTGAGGTCCGTCACATAATCCTCGGCCCCCAGAGCGATGCCGATCAGCCGGGGTGTGGAGAAAGCGATTTCTTTGGCGTTGAGGACACCCGCGGCGCTTTCAATGGCCGCCATCATCCGGGTGGAGCCTTCGGCAATGCCATTTTCCCGCTCGATCCGGGCGATGATCTCCTGGCAGTACAGCACATCCTCCGCGGACTCCGTTTTGGGCAGGCGGATGACCGCCTTCTGGGTCCACACGATGGCCTCCAGATCATCCACACCGCATTTGGTGGCTGGGTCGTTAACCCGGACCACCAGCTCCTTTCCCCGGTAGTCCATGCTGCAAAGAGCCTGATAGACCAGGAAGCGGGCAGCGTCCTTTTCCGTCAGGGAGACGGAGTCCTCCAAGTCGAACATGATGCAGTCCTGGCTGTAAATCCCGGCGTCCTTGATCATGCCCGGATTGTTTCCGGGTACAAACAGCATCGTCCTGCGCAGCTGCTTCATCGTGCGCCACCTCCCCATTGATAGACCTCGCACTGGCAGGCGCGGTAAGCGGAGGCCTTGACCCGCGCCCGGATCACGCAGTCCAGTGCCCCTTTGTCCACCAGGGTCACAGCCGCATTCTGAATGTCCAGCTCCGTCAGTGTCTGGATCACGGCCTCCCGAATGGCCTTCCCGAATTGCTTTTCCACCGTGCTGTTCAGGTCGATCTCGATGCCGTTGGCCTGCGGCGCAATGGTCACCAGCACATCGCTGGACTCCACTGTCCCGGCGGTGGCAGTTTTGACAACCTTCATATGTTCTGCCCCCTCAGTTTTTCTCAGAGTTATAGTAGTTGATCAGGCATCCGGCCAGAATGATCCGGGCCTCATCAGGAGTGAGCCCCTGAAGTGAGAGTCGGATTTCCTCCACGTCACTTCCGTCAGCGGGGATGAGCCATCCGCTCACCTCCGGATCGCACCGTTCCACAGCGGCGGCGATCTGCGGCAGGAAGATCCGGTCCCCGCAGTGCAGCCGCTCCGTCAGACTGCTGTCCCAGGTGAAAGGAACCATGCCCCAGTTCACCAGATTGGAACGATAGCGTTTCGTGGCATACTCCACGCAAATATTGGCAAGGCCTCCCAGCACCCGCTGGCAGGAAGCCGCCTGTTCCCGGGCGGAGCCGTCACCGGGACGGTTGGAGCACACAACACTGCCGATCCCCGTGTCCTTCATGAGCACATCGGGATCGAGGCTGTATCCTGTCTTTTCGCAAACCTCCCGGAAGGTCTCCAGCAGGGCAGCGTCGGGCTCTCCGGACTGCCGGAGGGACTCCTGCCGCTGCACAGCCTTTGCCCGTCCCACATATTCCGGGTCCCGGCGGGAGAGGGTGAAGTCCGACATCTTGATGGGATTGGAGCGGTAGGAGGACGTATCACCGGAGGGAATCAGTTCATCGGTGGTGGTGACCGGATCCGGAATCACAGAGGCCACCTCCAGCAGCATGTTCTTTTGCAGGGGGATCATGCTGGGCCAGTCCGTAATATTGGGTCCCAGACGCAGCTCCACCTCAGGGCGGGGCTTGCCGAAGCCGTTGTACACCGTTTTGCGGTAAAGGTCATCGTCAAAGTGGTAGGCGGGCATCACGTCATCGTAGTCCACTTCCGTGGCAGGGGTCAGATAGCCGCCGTTGATGGCCGTGGTGGCAATGGAACGGGCATCCATCAGCGCCACAGAAGCCATCTGGTTCTCCTTGGGCTTGGATCCCTCCCGGTTGGGGAAGTTCCGGGTGGTGTGCCGGATGGCGATAGTGCCGTTGGCAGGGACGTCGCCTGCGCCGAAGCAGGGACCGCAGAAGGCGGACTTCAAAATGGCGCCGGCAGAGACCAGCTTCTGGATGTAGCCGGTTTTCAAAAGCTCCATCAGCACCGGACCGCTGGCGGGATAGACGCTCATGGAGAAGAACTCGTTGGGAATGGACTTGCCGTCCATGATGCGGGCGGCGCTGACCAGGTTCTCAAAGCTGCCGCCGGAACAGCCGGCAATGTCCGCCTGCTCTACCCGGAACCGGCCGCCATGCAGCTTGCTCTTCAAATCCAGACGCAGATTCGGATTGGCGATCTGCTTCTGGGCCTTCTGCTCCACCTCGTCCAAGATCTCCTCCGGGCGCTCCAGGAACTCCCGGATGCTCCAGACGTTGCTGGGGTGGAAGGGGAAGGCGATCATAGGCTCCACGGCGGACAGGTCCACTACCACCGCGCCGTCATAGCAGGCTCCCTGCTGGGGCTCCAGTCTGCGGTACTCCTCAGGCCGGCCATGGATGCGGAAGTATTCCTGTACCTGATCATCAGTCCTCCACACGGAGGTCAGGCAGGTGGTTTCCGTGGTCATTACATCGATGCCGTTTCGGAAATCCACAGACAGCTTTTCCACGCCTGGGCCGATGAACTCCAGCACTTTGTTCTTTACGAAGCCGTTGGAGAACACAGCCGCCACCAAGGCCAGGGCCACATCCTGGGGACCTACGCCGTGCCGGGGCGCTCCATCCAGCCATACGGCGATCACCTGGGGCGGAACAATGTCATAGGTCCGGCTGAGCAGCTGCTTGACCAGCTCGCCGCCGCCCTCACCCACGCCCAGAGTTCCCAGGGCGCCGTATCGGGTGTGAGAGTCGGAGCCCAGCACCATCCGGCCGCAGCCACTGAGCATCTCCCGGGCATAGGAGTGGATCACGGATTGATTCTCCGGCACAAAAATTCCGCCATACTTCTCACAGGCCGACATGCCGAAGAGGTGGTCGTCACGGTTGATGGTGCCTCCCACCGCACAGAGGCTGTTATGGCAGTTGGTCAGAATGTACGGCAGCGGAAATTCCTTCAGACCGCTGGCCCGGGCCGTCTGAATGATGCCCACATAGGTGATATCATGAGAAATCAGGGAATCGAACTTCAGCTTCAGCTGTCCCGGATCGGTACTGGTGTCGTGAGCGGCCAGAATCCCATAGGCGATCGTCTTTTTGCGTCCGTCGGAAAGGGCCCGGGGCTCCGCGTCCTCGAGTCCCTTTTCTCCCAGGCTCACCGGATGCCGGATCAGTTCAATCACAGTTATTACCTCCTCAAAATTGCAGCTTGTGTGGAAAGCTGCCCGGAATAAAGTCGGCTTTCCCCTGGTTGCAGCGGGGAAAGCCGACACTGTGCCGGCTGGAATCAGGCGGCTGTTTTGTCTTTTTTGAATACCTTCTTCAGCATGGGGCCGACCCAGGGCCACACGATGAATAGAATGGACAGAATCACCAGAACCAGGCTGATGGGCCGCTCCAGGAAGATCGTAGCGGAGCCGGTGTACACCAGGCTGTTGATGAAGTTGGACTCCATCATGCTGCCCAGGATGCTGGCCAGAATGAAGGGGGCCGTGGGCACATTGAACTTATAGAAGATGTAGCCGATGACGCCGAAGGCAATGGCCACGCCAATGTGGAAGGGATTGTTCTTGTAGGCGAAGGAACCCGTCACGCACAGAGCCAGGATCGCCGCCGAAAGCACCTTGGGGTTGAGCTTGAGGATCTGGGCGGCAAGATACTTGCAGTACAGCAACGCCATAGGCAGCATCATCAGGTTGCCCACCAGGAAGGCCACAATGATCAGGTAGGCCATGTCCGGGCTCTCAGAGAACAGGGTGGGGCCTGCCACCAGACCATGGATGGTCAGTGCGCCGATAAACAGCGCGGCAGTGGAGTTGCCAGGGATGCCAAGGCTCAGCAGCGGCACCATGGAGCTGGCCACCACTGCATTGTTGGCAGCCTCGGGAGCAGCAATGCCCTCCCATTCGCCAGTGCCGAACTTTTTCTCGGGATGGACGCGCTTTTCCACGTCATAGGCCGTGAAGATAGCCATAGTCATGCCTGCGCCGGGCATGCAACCCAGCAGGTTGCCGATTGCGGAGGCACGCAGCCAGGTAGGCAGCAGCTGACGGCATCTTGCCCGGGAGGGGAAGGCCACCTTGTCCTTGGTACCAGTATGGACCTCATGCTCCGCCTGGTCTACCATCTGGGCATTCCAGTCGCCGCTGTCCCTGCCAACCTTTTCCGCGATCTTCAGCACGGAGAGGATGCCGAACAGGCCGATCATGCGGGGCACCAGGGGAATACCGTCCATCAGGCTCAGGGAACCGAAGGTGAAGCGGGTCATGCCGGTGGAGGTGCTGATGCCGATGCAGCTGAGCCATAGGCCGAAGCCCATGGACAAGAAGTGCTTCCAGCAATCCTTGCCCGCCATACCGATGACGGTGGCGATACCCAGCATACCCAGCATGAAGTACTCCGGCGGGCCAAACTTCAAAGCGAAGGAGGCCAGCAGCGGAGACAGGAACATCAGCACCAGGGCACTGGTGATACCGCCGAAGGTGGAACTGGTCATACAGACGCTCAGCGCCTCCAGTCCATGTCCCTTTTGCCGCAGCTGGTATCCGTCATATGCCGTAACCACCGCGGAAGCCGTTCCGGGGATCTCCAGAAGGACCGCAGGGATGGAGCCGCCGCAGGCAGAGGATACGTAAATACCCACCAGCAGAGCAAAAGCCAGCCGGGAGTCCATACCGAAGGTAACGGGGATCAGCACGGCGATGGTGATGCTGTCATTCAGGCCGGGCAACGCACCCACCGTCAGGCCCAGCAGAACACCCAGGAAAAGGGTCAGCAGTACAATGGGGTCAGCCAACTGCTGGAATCCAAGTAAAATATTTTCCATGTCGGTACCCCCTCTCTTACAGGAACAGCGTGGGCAGCGGCACGTTCAGCAAGCCATAGAACACGCCAAAAACCGCTGCGGTAATAGCGGCCGAAATGATCGGAAGTAGCTTCCAATTCTTGTAGTCAAGTGCATACATGGTAAAAGAAGTCAAAAGGAACGTATCGATGATAAAGCCGATTTTCTTCAGCAGGAACACATAGATGCACATGGCCGCCACGCATTCAAACAGCTTGAGGAAATTGACGCCTGCAAAAACAGGTTTGTGCTCCTTTTTTCTCCACACGGACACGCAGTCGATAATGGAGATCATGATGATGACATAGGACACCAAATTGGGGAACGTGGCGTCCCGGGATGTCATGGACATGGTCGCCACGCGAATGTAGATGCCAAACAGCAAAAACGCGAGCGGGCATACCAAAGCGGTTAGTTTGGCTTTCGTCATAGTCTCACCTCACTGGATTTCACAGGATAAGGGCCACGGAGGCCCCGTGCTTCCGCGGCCCACTGGGTTCAGCGATCAGTCTTCGCCAGCCATCAGATAATCCTGGAGGCTGGTGATCAGCTCCACCTTGCCGTCGATGAACTCTTGATACTCCTCAGCGGAATTGCAGGCAGGGGTCAGGTTGGCAGCTTCCATGGCGTCGATGAACTCCTGGCTGGAGCAGAGCTTGGCGAACTCGTCCACCAGATAATTGTAAACATCGTCGGGGACGTTGGAAGAGCAGGCAATGGCACGGTCAGCGCCATCCAGGAAGCCCTCATAGCCCATCTCCTTGAAAGTGGGCACGTCAGGCAGACCCTCAAAGCGCTCGTCGGTCAAGATGCCGATGGCCTTCACATTGCCTGCCAAAATGGCGTCGGCGCACTCACCGGCAGTCAGGCAGGTAACATCGGCATGGCCACCCATGAGTTCAGAGATCTGGACGCTGCCGGAATCCACGTGGATGCAGTCATAATTGATGGTCTCGCCGGTGATGGCCTCCAGCTTGGAGGTCCAGTCCAGGGTGCGGATATGACTGGAAGTGGCGAAGCCGGAGTCATTGACCAGCAGGGTGTTGCTCTTGGCATACTCCAGCAGGCCTTCCACATCGTCAAAGGGAGCGTCGGGGCGGGCGATCATCACGGCAGGATCAGAGTTCATGCAAACGATGACCTTCAGATCATCCACAGTAAAGGGGACGTCCTTCAAGAGGGTGTTGGTGATAACAGAGGCGGTATAGGCCAGCAGGGTGTAGCCGTCGGCCTCAGCGGTCTTGGCAACATAGCCCTGACCGATGGCTCCGCCGCCGCCGGGCTGGTTCTCCACAATGATGTTGGCACCGTTGAAGTAGCCTCCTTCCATGGCCACCTTGGCGATCACACGGGCAACGATGTCGTTGCCGCCGCCGGCGTCAAAGGGGACGATAATGGTAATGTCCTTTTCCGGGAAGCTCAGCTCGGTGCTAGTGGCACCGTCGCCGCTTTCGCTTCCGCTGTCACCGGCCTGTTCGGTCTGGCCGCCGCAGGCCGCCAGAGAAGCGATCATTGCCAGAGACAGGATCAACGCTAAAAACTTCTTCATCTTTTTCATGTTTAACCCTCCATTTTTTGTTATCAAAAGAGAATCTCTCTTTTTTATACAGTTACACAGTTGCTACCCTTAGCCCATGTATCCAGCAGACGGAGCATCTCACCCAGGCTGGGAATATCGATACTGTGGACCCCGTAGTGGGCATATTCGATCACGCCATCCGAATCCACGATAAACAGCGCGGGGAGCTGCTGCGCCTCGCCCTCGCCTGTCTGGCGCTGGTAGTTGCAGGCCGCCACCGCCGCCTGCTTGTCCTGAAATCGGCGCAGGTCCTCCGGCTCTGTGGGTGTCCGTGCCTCCTTGCTGGCGGCTGCACGAACATCCAGTGCCTTATAAAAGGCATGGGCCGTATCGCAGACTACATCGAAGGGGACCTGCATCTGCCCTTTCAGGCCGGTGATGGAATTCCTGCTGCTTTGCAGCACCGCGAAAACCTGCGCATCCCTGGCCTCAAAGCTGCCGTAAACCTTCGCCAGCTCGTCCAGATCATACTGGCAAAACCGGCATCCGATAAACCGCATCACCCAAAACAGGGTGTGTTTCTTTTGCGCGACCACTTCCGAAACCCGCAGCGTTTTCCCCGCGTATGTCTCAAACTGCAGATCCGGAAACTTTTCTCCTACTGAAACCACTGGCAACGAACGCCGCCTCCTTTCTCCTTCCGCGCTTCAGGCAAAACGCTTTTGATACTGCTGGAAAATCTGATCCAGCCCCTGCTTGAGCACTGCCGTGGAGCAGCCGATGTTCAGTCGGATGAAATTTTTGCCCTCCTGGCCGAAGCCGTCGCCCCGGCTGACAGCCACCTTGCAGTCCTGAATCAGAAAATTCGCCAGCTCGTCGCCGCTGATCCCCAGCTCCGAGCAGTCCAGCCACATGAGATAGGTCGCCTCCGGCTCCACCAGCTTGATCTTGGGCATCTTCTCTTTCAGGTACGTCCGCAGGAAATCCACATTCTTTTCCAGGTACACCAGAAGCTGCTCCAGATAGTCCTCGCACTGGGTATAAGCCGCTACCAGAGCCGGCACCGCGAAAATGTTCTGCTGGATGCTGCGGTTCATTTTAAACCGCTCGTTCAGCAGCTTTCGCAGCTCCGGGTTGGGTACCACCACGGCAGAGCCCCGCAGTCCCGCGCAGTTGAAGGTTTTGGAGGGGGCGTAGCAGGTGATGACATTGTTGCGCATCTTCTCGTCACCCAGCATACCCATAGGGATGTGCTTGTGACCGTAAAGCATCAGATCGGAGTGGATCTCGTCGCAGATGACGACCACACCGTTGTCTGCGCAGATTCTTGACATCTCTGTTAGCTCTTCCTCCGTCCAGACCCGTCCCACAGGGTTATGGGGGTTGGAGATGATCATCAGCTTTGCCCGGGGGTCCTCGGCTCTGCGCCGCAGGTCCTCAAAGTCGATGGTGTAACAGCCGTTTTCATAGATCAGACTGTTGTCGCTGATGACGCGGCGGTTGTCATCGATGGCAAATCCGAAGGGATGATAGACCGGACGGGAAATGATGATGTGATCTCCCTCCTGGGAAAGCGCCTGGATCATGGTGTTGAACACCGGCACGATGCCGGTGGTAAACACCAGCCATTCCGGGTCCATTTTCCAGCCGTGGTGCTTTTCCACCCAATCCACCGTGGCCTTCTTGAAGTCCGGGGTGACAAAGGGGTATCCATAAACTGGATGGGCAGCCCTCTTCATGACCGCGTCCACCACAGGCTGCGGACAACGGAAATCCGTGTCGGCCACCCACATGGGCAGCGCGTCGGGATTGCCAACCCGCGGCCCCACGTTGTCCCACTTGGAGGACGCGGTGTTGTGGCGGTCAATGATCTCGTCAAAATCGTAAACCATACACATTCTCCTTGTAATTTGTATGAAAGGTTTGTTTTTTCTGAAAATTTTCAAAAAAATATGGCGTATTACAGAGGGGATGAACTTTGTTCTGTCTGATCTCCTGACACTGTATCTACGCCGTTTACATCTGTTTGCTTTACTTTTGATAGTCCTATTATATGAGCCTTCTTTTTTCGATTCAAATACTTATATTTCGCCCCTCCCATAGCTTTTTTGCACAGCCTCCCCAATAACTTCTTGCGCTGTCCTGTTAAAAATGCTATACTGCCTTTAAGTACATTTGCTGTTTTACAAACCGTCAGTCGAGCCTTTCAAGGCAAGGAGGCACTGTGACCGATAAAGAAATTCTCTATATCTCCACCATCGCTCAGTGCAGCAGCGTCACAAAGGCATCGGAAAAGCTTTTTATCTCTCAGCCATCCCTGACCCAGGCGCTCCACCGCATCGAAGCCGAATGGGGGGTGGAGCTGTTTTTGCGGGGTCAGGGTGGCCTGCGCCTAACAGAGGCCGGGCGTATCTATCTTTCTGCCGCCGGCCAAATGGCCGACCTCTACCAGAAGATGCAGCAGGAGGTCGGGGAGACATCCGCCCGGATGCGGGGGCAGATGAGCCTGGGCATCACACCTTTTCAGGGCGGGATCCTTCTGCCCTCTTTTTTGTCCCAGTACCATAAGCGGTTTCCCGAAATGAAGCTGTCTGTGGTGGAAAACACCTCCGCCCAGCTAGAGCAGATGATTCTCAACGGGCAGATCGATCTGGCCGTTCTCCACAGTCCGGTCAGTGATTACCGCCTGGGCTACGATGCGCTGTATCGGGAGGAATTTTATCTGGCCGTCCCGGTTTTCAGCAAAGAACATGTTGCCGCCAGCGGTGAATTCCCCGTCATTACCCCCAAAATCCTGGCCAGGCAGAAGCTGGTCATGCTCTCGACCAGCCAACGGATCCGCCAGGTTGCCGATGGCATCTGTTTGACCGCCGGCATCAAGCCGAAGATCCAATACACCACCTCCAACCTCATGACCGCGCTGGGCATGACGGCCCGGGGGCTGGGCGCAACCTTTATCCCCAGAAGCTTTGCCAGCTTTTTCGCCGGCAGTTATCCTGTGGTGTATTTCCGGTTTCCCGCGGAGTGGAACGCCGGATGGACCCTGATGGTGGCATATCCCAGAAATGCGCTCCTTCCCAAGTCCAGCCTGGAATTGATCCGGGCCATGCGGGAGTGCATTGCGTCAATGCCGGAGGTCTTTTTATGAATACATCTCTGCTTCGCTACGCCGTGACCTATGCCGCGTGCGGTTCCGCCCAGAAGGCGGCGGAGCGTCTGGGCGTCAGCCGGTCCTCCGTCACCCGGAATATCAAGCGGCTGGAGGAGGAATTGGGTGCGCCGCTGTTTATCGCCGCGCCGGACGGCGTGGTCCCCACATACACCGGAGATATCTGCCTGCGATACGCCCGGGAGATTCTGAACGTGGAGGAGGACCTCTCCTTCGATCTTGCGGAGGATGGAGTCTATCAGGGCTCTGTCAGTATCGGAATGGGAGCCAACCGCGCCCAGCGGGTCCTTCCGGATGTGCTTCCGGAATTCCACCGCCGTTATCCCGGCATTTCCGTGCAGCTTTTTGAGCTCAGCACCGCCGACATTTCCATCGGCCTGATGAATCAGCGTCTGGACTTTGCCGTAGTCGGGCAGCCTCACTCGGCATCGGGCATCTCCTTTGAGCCCCTGATGGCGGAGCAGCTGGTACTGGTGGCCCCAAAGGGGGACCCCTTCGCCCAGGCCCACAGTTGCCGGCAGGACGGGAAATGGATCGTACAGCTGGATGCTTTTTCAAAAAAACAGTTCATTCTGGGCTTTCCCAATCAGAAAAGCCGGTCCGTCAGCGAACGGATCTTCAAGACCCTCTCCCTGGATGTCAAAATCGTCTTTCAGACCCTCAACAGTGTCACTGCCGCTCTGTTGGCTTACAACGGTCTGGCCTATGCGCTGGTCCCGGAAAGCTGTACCATCACGGGCGAAAATCGGCTCCTCCACTATCACCTCCCGCCCGAGCTGGACGCGGAGTGGATCATCGGCATCGCCACACTGGACAAGTATCCTCTCTCCCATGCTGCCAGTCAGCTGCGCAGCCTGATGTTGGAAAAATTCAAGGTCTAATCAGCCAAGAATCACATTCCGCCCCGGCAGAGTTTCTCTGCCGGGGCGGTTTTTTCAGGCGGCCAGTATTTTGGTCAGGCTCGGCATAAACGCCATGACGCACAGATACCGCACCAGCTGGAGCACTGCCACCTTGGGGGCGTCGCCTCCCTGTTCCAGCGACACCAGGGCCATATCCGACATGCCCGCCGGGACGGAGGCAAAGAGACTGGTGGGCAGATCCAGCCCGCAGGTCTTGTGGATCAGAAACCCCAGCAGGTAATTCACCATGACACAGTTGACCGCCACTGCCGCGGCCGGTAGCAAAAGCTCCCGGAAAGTCAGCAGCTCCGCCAGGGTGATGGTAACGCCGATGTTGACGCCGGCCAGGCATTGGGCTGTCAGCTTCAGCCGTTTCGGCAGCCAGGCATTTCCCGTGCGCACATTGAACGTCGCTACGGCAAACATGGGAAACACCATGGCACCCGCCGGAAAATGGCTGAGCTTGCCCAAAATGCCGCTCACCGCGGCAATAGCCAGCGTCACAAGGAAATTTTTCCCCGTCCGGGCCGATGCCCGCTTTTCCGGCGGACAGCCAATGGATTCCGGCGCGTATTTTCTGCACAGCTGCACATTTACCTGGGGCAGAATGAGGATGGCGATGAGATAGCGCACCAGCTGGAGCGCCGTGGACCGGGCCGGGTCCGCGCCCACGTCCGGCGCCATCAGCGCCACATCCGTCATGCCGCCCGGCATGGAGGAGAGGATCGCCGTGGCGGTGTCCACCGGCGAGACGCGGCAGATGAAGAGGCCGGTGCCCACACTCATGATCACAATGCCGCCGAAGAGCAGCAGCGCGGGCCGCAGAACTGTGCGCAGTTCCCGCACATCCTCACGGCCGATCCGCTGGCCGATAAAGCCTCCCACCAGGGCCTGGACCCCCGTTTTTACCACCTTGGGAAACCATCCTAGCCCCGTGAGGACCTGAAAGGCTCCCACAAAAACGATGGCGCCCACCATGGCTCCTGCCGGCAATCCCAGCCGGTAGAGCAGTACACTGCCCGCCACGCCGATGGCCACCGTGACGCAAAGCCAGATCAGCGTATCTGTCATGAGGCGGCTACCAGCAGGTCCATGACGGTGCGCAGGTCTCCGGCCTCTTCCAAATGCAAGATTGCCTCCATGGAAGCCTCTACCTGCTCTGGCGGCAGTATACGTCCCGCGCAGGTGCGGTACTTCCTGCACACTTCCTCCAGCGTCAGGGGGGCGTGGAGCGGGTGTCCCTTGGAGTAGCGGACCCACTTTTCCAGCCGGGAACCATCCCGCAGCTCGATCGCCACGTTCTGTTGCGCGGATCCCTCTGCCGGTACATCCACGATCCGCTCCATCATGGCGGCATAGTCGGCGCTGTGCAGGCTCTGGTCTGTATACTGCTCCAGGGTCAGCTCTCCGTCCACAAGCGCCGCCGCGATGCCATAGGAGAGGCTGTATCGGGCCTCCAGATCCGTCTTGGGAATGCGGTAGCGGTAGGTGGGCTTGTCCATCTGGAGATCCACATACACGTGGACCACATCCTCTGGCCGGATACCATGCTCACTTTTCAGCTCCAGCACCGCCTGGAGCACCTTGTGATGTGCCCAGCAGTTGGGATAGGGCTTGATGGTGATGCCCGGGTCCAGCAGCCGCAGCGGTCTGCCCAGATCCTCCGTCAGCTTGGAAATATCGTAGGTCCCCGGACCGCAGAGGGCGTCCATCAGCCCGAACCGCCCTTCCAGAGGCTGTGGGTCTGCCGTAAAGCCCTCCCGGCTCAAAAGAGCGGCGGTGACGCCGTTGCGGCTGGCGTTGCCTGCATGGAGCCCCATGCCCATATTGCCGATGTTCTGGCTCAGACCGCCGCCCAGGGTGGCTGCGATGCCCAGCGCCCTCTGGGATGCCTCCACATCCAGGCCCAGCAGCTTGGACGCCTGGGCCGCCCCGGCTACCGCGCCGAAAAAGCCGGTGGGATGCCAGCCCCGCTTGCGCATCTCCCAGGCCTCCTCCGTCACGGCGTTGAGCCGCTGGAAGATCTCATAGCCCATGACCTGGGCCGTCAGGATCTCCTTGCCGGAAAAGCCGTATTTTTCGCCCAGAGCCAGCAATCCCGGCACCACCGTCACCGACGGATGGGAAGGACCGGAATCGTCAAAGCAGATGGTATGAGCCAAAATGCCGTTGGCAAAGGCGGCATTCTCCACGCTAACCCGGCGTCCATAGCCCAGGACCCGGCAATCCCCCTGGGCGCCGATAGCGTCAAAATACTGCCGCAGGATCTCGCTTCTGGGGTGAGCTGCCTCCACCAGGGCAGAGCCCACACAATCTAGGAAGTGACGCTTGGCCAGCTCCACCGCCTCAGGCGGAAGGTCCTCATAGCGCAGGGACAGAACAAACTCCATCAGTTCTTTGGTGTACTCTTTCATGGCAACGCTCCCTGTTTTCGTTTGATAAAGGGAAAAGCCCACCCTTGCGGGAAAGGCTTTTCCCTTTGTGTTCACTTGGTTCCACTCAGATCCGGCAGGCGCTCCTGCTGCTCCAGATGCATCACAGTGCCCAGAAGTTCCTCCACGCAACTGCTGTCCCACACCTGGGCCAGGGAGCGGAATTTTTCCTCCTCCTGGCGGGCAGTCAGCGGTTTTGCCACACTTCCGGACATGTCGTCCACCTGGCAAACCCAGGTGGTGCCGTCTGTCAGCGTCACAGTGACACAGCTGCCCCACCGGCTGGGATACCGCTGGGAAAACAGCGGTGCCTCCCGTACAATGGTGACCTGGGCAATGCGCTGTACCTGGGGGTCCTCCAGCACCTCAGCGGAAAACTCAGAAAGACCCACATGGCCCCGCACGAAAGCGGCGGCACAGGTGAAGGGAATGCTGAATTTTGCCTCCACAGGGCTGCGGGGATACTCCGGGAAGCCGCACTGCAGCACACCCACCTCATAGGTCTCCACCAGCACGGAGGCGATCTGCTCCGGCAGTACGCCTTCTTCCCGCAGCTGCAAGGCGCCGTCGATGGCGTGGTGAGTGGTCCGGCAGCAGGGATAGGGCTTTTTGTCCACTTTCATGATCTCGTAGCCCTCACCCAGGCCTTCCACCAGTCGGGCCATATCATAGCGGTCGCTGACAGCTTGGTAGAGTCCGCCATCCGCCGCGTCCAGAATGTGCTCCGCTCCTGTCATGCCGCTTTTGACCAACAGGCAGGCGGTAACGCCGTTCAAAGCCGCTCGGGCGGGATGGAGTTTTTTGCAGGTGGTGCCCTCCGCCAGGAAGGCCCACAGTCCGCTGGACTGGGTACCGGCAATGCCGAAGGTGTTCACCGTTTCCTGCTCCGTCAATCCCCACAGCTTTGCAGCGGCGGCCGCTGCTCCGAACGTACCGATGACGCCGGTGGTATGCCAGCCCCGCTTACGGTTGCTGGCCACGTCCATAGCCCGTCCCACCCGGCCCATGACCTCATAGCCTGCAATCACTGCCTCCAGCAGTTCCTTACCTCCCAGGTCCATGGCATCCGCCACGGTCCAGGCGGCAGGCACTACCACCGCACCCACGTGGGACTTGGAGGCAGTGTGAACGTCATCCAGCTCCAGCTCATGGGACAGCATTCCGTTCACCAGCACCGCATTATTGAGGCTGGTCCGGGTGCCCTGGCCCCAGGCGCTGGCCAGGCGATGGTTTTTTCCCACCCCTGACCAGTCCTCCAGCTCCGCGGTGATCGCCCGGATCTCCCGGGAGCGGGTGGCACCCAGGGCCGATCCCAGCGTATCCAGAACACAGAACCGGGCTGCCCGCACCACATCGTCAGGAACGGTTTCCAGCCGCAGCTCCCCTACGAAGCGGGCAAGTGCTCTCAATTCCTCTCCCATATCTCAGATATCCAGAGAGTTGTACTTTTCGATGTAGTTCAGCAGACCGCCCTCGTTGATGATCTTGATCTCCTTTTCGGACAGGGTGAAAGGCATCTCAAAGTCCGGGTCGTTGACCTTTTTGATGACCCGGTTCTTCACATCCACGAACAGCTCATCGCCCTCGTCGATCCGGTCGGTGTCGCACTCGATCAGCAGCATGCCGTTGTTGATGGCGTTGCGGTAGAAGATCCGGCCGAAGGACTTGGACAGCACCGCGCCCACGCCGGCCAGCTTGATGATGATGGGGGCGATCTCGCGGCTGGAGCCGCAGCCGAAATTGCGGTCCGCCACAATGAAGTCATCCTTCTTCACGCCCTGGACAAAGTCGGGGCGGTTGTCCTCCAGCACGTGCTTGGCATACTCGGGTGGATTTGCCCGAAGGGAAATCAGCCGGCCGGGGGCAATGGAATCCGTGCTGACATTGGAGCCAAACTTCCAGGCTCTTCCTTGAATAGAATCTCTGATCATACCTGCATCTCCTTCCAATTTTCAGTCCATGACTTCCCGGGGGTCCGTGATGTATCCCGTCAGTGCCGTGGCCGCCGCCGTGGCGGGGCTGGACAGGTAAATGCTGGCGGTGGGGTTGCCCATGCGGCCCTTGAAGTTGCGGTTCTGAGTGGCCACCACCACCTCATTGTCCGCGGGGATGCCCTGGTGGACGCCCATGCAGGGGCCGCAGTTGGGGGCCTCGATCATGGCGCCGGCCTCCGCCAGGGTCAGCAGGGTGCCGTCCCGCAGGCACTCTTTGAACACGTAGGAGGAGTTGGGGATCACTAGCAGACGGGTTCCCTTGGCCACCTTCTTGCCCCGGAGGATGTCCGCCGCCACATGGAGGTCCTCCACCCGTCCGTTAGTGCAGCTGCCGATGTAGATCATCTCCACATGCTGATCGCGGCAGTTTTTGGCCAGATCCACATTCTCCACATAGTGGGGCTTGGAGACCATGGGCTGCAGCTTGGTGGCGTCAATGTCGATGACCCGCTCGTAGTTGGCATCCTCGTCGCCCTTGATCTCCACATAGTCCTCTTCCCGGCCGAACTTCTTCAGGTACTCCCGGGTGTGCTCATCAGTTTCCATGATGGCGTTCTTGGCGCCTACGTCCACGCCCATGCTAGTGATGGTCAGGCGGCCTTCCATAGAGAGGGAGGAAATGGTGTCTCCCCGGAATTCCAGGGACTTGTAAATCGCCTGGTCGGACTTGATAATGCCTGCCAGGTTCAGCATGATGTCCTTGGCATAGACACCCTTGGGCAGCTGCCCGGTGACATTGATGCGGAAGGTCTCAGGCACCTTGATCCAGGTCTTGCCGAACCGGGTCACCGCCACCATGTCGGTGGAGCCGCAGCCGGTGGCAAAGCAGCCGTAGGCACCGTGGACCGTGGTGTGGGAATCGCCCACGATGCACACCGTGCCGCACTTGAGGAAGTTCTCATAGACATGGGCGTGCACATGGCCCGTACCGCCTTCTTCCCAGTGGCAGCCATGCTCCAGGGCATAGCGGCGGCAAAGGGCGTGTTCGTTGGCCACCTCCTTGGTGGACTCCGGTCCGAACTCATTGGCAAAGAGGACCTTGCTAGGGTCAAAGACAGGGTCCTTGTCATAATGACGCTCCTGCATCAGGCGGACCAGCAGCGGACCGGAGCCGTCATGCAGCGCGGCAAAAGCCACGTTGACCACCACGGTCTCCCCGGCCTTTACATCGTAGCCCATGTTTTTGCTGATGATTTTTTCAACCAGTGTTTGTTCCATATTCCATACCACCCTATCTAAAAATAAATAAGATCACTGTTTACCGATGCAACGCGGCGATCAGCCCTTCCGCACCGGGAAGGACCCGCAACTGCTTCACCTGATCCAAAAGGGTCTGGATCTGCTGGTCACTGTAAAGGGCAGAGAGATTGTCCGTGAACTTTCGGCGCACCGCCTGAACATTCAAAGGATTCTGCTCCGTGCCTATCTCCCAGCGCTGGTCCTTGACCAGGGTCCTGCCATCCTTGAGCTTGACTGTGAGGTAACCGGGGAAATATCCTGGGTTGCGCTTGGTATCGTCCTCCACACAACTGATCCGGTCCATCAGGTCCTGGACCTCCGGGTCCTGGGCATACCGCAGGTCGATCTCTCCCGGGCTCACCCGGCCCTTTTCCGCCGCTATGGCCACCACATAAGGCAGGCTGAAGCGCATGACATAGTCCGTCTCGGGACGGGTCTTAACCTCCCGGGGCGTACAGACGATGGGATAGCAGCGGCTTTCGATCCGGCACTCTGCCGATTCGATATCCTTGGCGGTGAATCCGTTCTCGTCCATCAGGGCCCGCATACAGTCGATGAAAGAGTGGGTCATGTGGCACACGGGATACAGCTTGACGGTGATCTCCTTGGTGTGCCAGACCTGTCCCAGGTCGGAAAATGCCTCTTCCAGGCCATCCGTCCCGCCGCAGTGGGTCATCCACATACCGAATTCTCCTTCAAAGACCTGGGCCGGACCAGTAAAGCCTGCCCGGGCCATAGCCAGAGCGTACACAGCACTGTGGGCACCCCAGCCAGGATGAATCTTCTTGGTCCATGTGCCGTCTTGCAGGAACTCCTGCAAACCCGCCGCCTGGCTGCCGCAGATACCCAACGCGTTGGTCAGCACCGTCTCACTGTCTCCCATCAGCTTTGCCGCCACACAGGCAGCAACGTATGCGGCAACCACACCGGTACCATGGAATCCCCGGTCGTGGAAGCGGCCCTTTGCCGCGATTCCAAGACGGGTGATGACCTCCCACCCGGCAACAATGGCTGCTAGGATCTCCTCACCTGTGGAATGGGTATATTCCCCCACCGTTACGGCCGTGGAGACCACCGCCGCGCTGGGGTGCACGATTCCGGCCACATGGGTATCATCATAATCCGCCCCGTGGATGAGGGATGCATTGTACAGCGCCGCGTCAGGCAGGGACGCCTTCTCATTGGTTCCCCACAAAGTGGCCTGCGGCGCACTTCCCATAGCCTCCACCGCCCGCTTGACTGCGGCGGCGTGCTCCATGTTCTGGCAGCTCATAGCCACGCCGAACGTATCCGTAAGCAGTAGCGTTCCATATTCCACAACTTCCTCCGGCACGTCCGCCAGCTGAAGTGACAGGGCAAACTTCGCAATCCTTTGCGAAAGGGACTCCTGATTCTCCATCATTCTTCACCTCCACTTTTTCTGCTCTGAGGGTACTATAGAAATTTTTTAAAATCCAATACTCTTTTTGCCGACCGGCCATTGCATTTTTGCACACCGTTTTCCTTTTTTATTTCCAAACGGCACGGCATGGGCAAAGCGGTCCTCTTCTGTAGAAGAAGACCGCTTTGCATCATTTTCATAGTAAATTCTTATTTTGCTGGTAAAGAGGCCTATAAGGGCAGATGAACTGCCCAATCTTGTGCGGACAGCACAAAAAGGCCTCAATGTAGTGAAATATGAAGTTTTAAGCGGAGTGGCGCAGTGTGAGCGGCGCCACTCCAGTTTTTATCTGAATGCGCTCATGGTTGTAAAAATCGATGTAGCGATCAATCATCTCATTGGCCTCGCGAAATGAGGCTGGTTTATGGCGGTAAATACAGTCAGTCTTGAGGATGGAAAAGAAATTCTCCGCCATCGCATGGTCATAAGGGTTGCCACATCTTGACATGGACGGTGTAATGCCGTATGTTTGAGTTAGCTCAAAATATGCTTGAGAGGCGTATTGAGCACCCTGGTCGCTGTGGAGCTGCAACTCTGCGGCGACCTTCTTTTCTTCTCGTTTCATGGCCAGACGAATGGTGTCCAGCACCAGATTCACCGTCTGTGCCGTTCCTGTTTTCTAAGCCGCAATGCTGTTATCATAGAGGTCCCGGATCATGGATAGGTACAGCATGCCCTGCCTGGTGTGGATGTAGGAGATGTCCGTTACCCATTTGCTGTTGGGCCTATCCGCATGAAAGCGGCGGTCCAGCAAGTTTTCGTATTGATGTGCCTGCTGCCCCAGATTGCCCCATTTTCTGCGCCGCCGAATCTCTGCAAGCAATCCGTATTTCTCCATGATACGCAGGATGGTCTTGGGATTACGGTGGGTGCCTCGCTTTTTCAGCACCAGCCACATCCTGCGGTAGCCATATGTACGAAAGCTGTGCTCTCGCTGTTCTGCAATGATTTCTGCAAGGGCTGCATCTTTCTCCGGCCTGCCCAGGCGATGGACGAAATCATAGTATCCGCTGCGGGATACCTGAAAGAAGCGACACATAACGGATACCGGATATTCGTTCTTGTGCCGGCAGATCACTGTGTATTTTACCCTTGGCCTCACTTCCTTCCTGTGGAGCGCAGAAAATCCCACAGCAGTTCATTTTCCATTTTTAACTGTTTGTTCTCATACTTATACTCCGCCAACGTTTTTGCAGATTTACGTCCTCGTGTCTTTGGAAGGGCAGCTTCCTTTTGCCAGCACTGAATGGCCCGCCGACTGATCCCATACTCCT
Source organism: Oscillibacter sp. KLE 1745 (assembly GCF_000469445.2). Classification (NCBI taxonomy): domain Bacteria; kingdom Bacillati; phylum Bacillota; class Clostridia; order Eubacteriales; family Oscillospiraceae; genus Oscillibacter; species Oscillibacter sp. KLE 1745. The sequence goes on from NZ_KI271744.1 coordinate 28,745, forward strand.
GGCACAAAGCACGCTGGCTTTCTCCTGCACGAATTCGTGACACCACTTCTTCCCGTATCCCCAACGAATACTTTTTCATCTTTTTTCCCCGACATACTAAGACCCCCTAATGTAGTTCTATTTTCCTACATTAGGGGGCCTTCTGTCTATTGTCCGGTTTTACTGGACCTGTTCACAGATATATGACAGGCATTTTCCTGCACAGTCAAATCGGGCTATGCACCAGGCATAGTGCCTATGTCATAGAAGCTTTTTCAGAATCGGGCACATCTTTCCCCACTTGCAAATTATCCAGCTCTCTGGCACACCCGGTCTGAACCCCCCGGCGAAGCTCACTATCAGTTTCCCATTTTCTTTGTCGAGGCCTCCAGATCTATCGAGGGCACAAAATCACTAAATATCTTAGTCAGCGCCTTAACGCACTGTCTGCAGGCATCAGAAAAATAGGTGTTCTTCCGGTAGACCACACAGGCCCGCCAGCCCGGATCGTACTCCTCATCGATGTAGTAGTTGGCGCCGCTGGGTGGTTTTGAAAACGACAGATAATGCTCCGGAAAAGTGCGAGTCCCAGACCCACAGCAGAGGTGGTTATGCTGGTTGTAACGTCTTATATCCTCCAGACATAAGAAAAACGAGATATTAAAAAATATCTCTAAAATTGAAAAAGAGAATTGACAAAAGCTACGGCGCAACAGTAGAATATATACTGTCCTGTGCGGCAAGTACATTGCTCCAAAGGATGACAGCATCAATAAAGCATCAAAATTGTGAAGAGCGAACCGCTATGGAGTGGTAAGTGTTTGGGACAGTAAGGGAACATTGTATAGGAAGTCGTTCCCCACAGCCACTCCAAAACCGCGTGCCGAGGGTTCGAATCCTTCTGCCCCTGCCATTGATTATCCTGAAAACCCCGAGAAATCGGGGTTTTTTGTTACTTTTCTGAGGGAATGATTTTCGAAAGACCGCGGGTGATGCTCAAATGATGCCCTGAATGTGGTATCTGGCGTCATCCGTTTTTACTGTTTCCGTCTGCTACAGCATCATTTTAGCATCAAAGTTTTGCGCCCCTGACCAGTTATCTGCTGGCCAGGGGAGTTCTTTTTTACGTGCCTCAGAGATCGAATCCTGCCGTGATTCCTGCCAGGCGGGAGGTATCCTTTTTCACGTAGTAGAGTTCTGTGATCTCCGAGGTGGAGTGGCCGAGGAGGTCGGCCACCTGCTGGGGAGAGAGGGAGCGGATGATTCCATCTGGCTGTTTGACCCCGTTGGCCAGATTGGTGGCGAAGGTGTGGCGGAGGGTATGGAGGAGCCCCCGCTGTTCCAGTCCGGCCGCCTCCAGAATGCGGTAGTATCGTTTCCGGAAGTTTACTGGCCGGGTATAACCTCCGTGTTCATCCGAGATGAGAGGGCTGTCCTCTCCGAAGTACCGCTCCGCTCTCAGATCCAGAATAGCATCCACCGCTACCTGATTGAGGGGTACATCCCGCTTGCTGGAGGCCGTTTTCAGTTTGCCGACCTTTACCTCTCTGCCGCTGGTGGATTTGCTCCCCTCCCGCCGGGAGATCTCCTTCACGCCCCTCTGGAGGTGGAGGACGCGGTTCTCCAGATCAACGTCGCTGTTCGGCAGTCTGAGGGCTTCCCCTGTGCGGAGTCTGGTGTTCAGCATCAGCGTATAGGCGGCCGCCTGCTGATAGATGCGCGTCCCGTTTTCCCAGGCCCTGACAGCCTCCGCCTTGAACTTTGCGATCTCCTCCGGGGTGAAGATGGTCACCGTTTCAGAGGTCGGCAGGTCCTCCTTGCCCTGGCTGGCCATGAAGTCTGACTTCTTAATCATGGGCGCCGCAGCCATCGGGTTCTTCGGGATGTACTCCTGCTGGGTCAGATAGCGGAAGTAGTCGGTAAGGATGTTGTAGACCTTCTTGACTGTGGTGTAGGCGTAGCCCTCATTCATCCAGTGATTCAGCAGGGCTTTGATATCTGCCGAGGTGATGTCACCCACCACCCTACCGCCGATGATCAGGTAGATCTGATGCTTGGCAGTGCACTCCAGCCGGTCGTAGGTGCCACGCTCCACGGAGGGGAATTTGAATACCCGGAGCCACCGCCCCATGCTCTCCTCCAGCCTTGCCCTGGACTCATCTGAGGCTGTTAGCTGGCGGTCGAAGTCAGCGAGGTATTCGGTGATCTTCTCCTTGACCTCCTGCTTCATGGTGCCGCAAAAGGACTTTCGCTTTTTCGCTCCCTGCTCGTCCGAGTACCAGACCACGCCGTTCCAGCGGCCGTCTGATCGTTTGAAGATATTTCCGCTTGCCAATAATTTTCACTGCATATTACGGCCGCCCTTTCTCAGCGACATACAATACCACAACCGCAGATGAATAGCCACCTTGAATTAAGACTATTAGTACAATGCTTCTATTTGGGAAGGGCTCCTATTGTTTTATGCGCCGCAACTCCTGAAGGGGGGATCACATTCTACCGATGACCATACCGCACTGGTTCTGCGCTTCCTCATGATCGTCCGCCTTGTGGTCTAAGGCGATGCGCTTCGCCTGAAGCTTCTGCCGTCGCTTCCGGTCGATGTGCAGGTCGGTGCTGGATCGAGGCAGAGAGTGAGCCTTAAAGAACCGGCTCGTGTGGTATGGCAGGCGGGTGACTGTCAGCATCACGGGTACCAGGCGGAGGGTGTTCTGGTGTTCGATGGAGAACTGTACGTACTGGTTGCACTGGGCAACGGAGCGACTGAACCACATCATCGCCTGGGCCTGGTCACGGGGCACTCTCAGCCCCGTCAGATACAGCATGCCCAGCATATACTGAGCATGCTGATTGCCCGTCTCTGCCGATTGTGTGAACTAATCCACCGCACTCCTCCACTGAGATATTCCTTGCCTAGCCGGTAAGCGGCCAAGCGGCTCCTATTCTCCGTTGCCTGATTCAACCAGTGGATTCCTTCATCCGGATCGCGGACTTCGAGATCGTCAGAGAAAAGCAGTTTTCCCAGAGCGTACTGGGCCTCCGATAATCCCAGCTTTGCTGCCAGGGTAAGCCAGTGCTTTGCCTTCCGGCTATCTAGAATCAGCAGTGTACCACCCCGATAGAGCTGGCCCATCAGATACTGTACGCGGAGATCACCCTGTTCCACCCGCTCGATGAAAGCGGTGATGCTTCGGCTCCGGTCTTCCTGGTATCTCTGCTCCATGATGGCCTTCTTCTCCGGGGAGAGGTAGAAGGCAAATTTCTCTTTTCTGCCCATAAACTGATCCCGTCCGGGGCGTGCCCCCTATTTTCTTCTTGTGGGAGGAGCATTTTGGGGATAATGACCGCAAACGTGATCCCCGCCGACTGTTTTTGACCCCACTTTTGACACACTTGGAACCGCTGTAACTACTTGCATTGCGGGCAGTTGTGACCGGCCGGAGGTGTCACCAGCGACCCCGGCGTTTATCCTGCGTTCCTTTTCGTCCCCCACAAAGCATCTCTAAAAATTGGCTGTTCCGGTAAATCAGTTGACGCTTACACCGCCATTATACGCCAGACTTATCTGTCGTATAATGGCATCAGTTATACAAGGAGAGGTCTTGATCGTGGACGCAAAAGGCACTGATGCTTTGGCCCAGTGGTTCAGAAAAATCTATCATCCATTGGAAATGAAATCTTTTCAAATGCTCCTGGAGTTGCAGCACCGTATATTTGATCCCTAGCTTGCCCATTACAGAGGTCATCATCGTAAGTCAGCGGATGGAATACATCGCATAGATTATTTTCAACTCCCAGTCATTACAGTGGATGGCTTTTGTGATGTGGTCATCGACCTGGACTGCGTAATTGTGAACAGCATTGCGCCAGGAGACTGGTTTAGCTTTCACATATGGCCAGATGGGGGTATACAAATTTGAGGTCTGCGGCGAAGATGGCGATACCGTTTACCATCACCATCCCAATACGGACACCGCACCAGTACAGGCGGCAATTCTCAAAAGTGGAGAAAAAACTTCCGATTCAAGGTTGCTATTGATGGAGATGCTATGTACAAATTTGTAAAGCTACTGCGCCGGAAAGGACTCTTTGTTATCATAATTCCCCACCATCAGATGGAGTCCTTCCTCTCCATCTGGTGGTGAGGAATGCTTTGTCCCCTTTATGGCTATCCCTTTGACAGGGCATTTTCTGCACAAATCGCTCACAGCGTTCCAAAAGTAGTCAGGGGGACGACAGATGCGACTCTCCCCTGCCGGGGGGGGGCACAGCGGTTCACAGGGGAAAACAGGCAGTGTTTTTCTGTGGGGGGATGCATCTGGTAAGTATCACCCTCTTGATCTCCGCTGCTGGGATGAGCCTTTCTTTGGTTCGATGTATAAGCTCCTGATACAGGAGCACCGCCTCTGTCGCTTAGGGAAGTCTTTCTATTGTTTCATTACGGCGTAATTCCTGGGCCGATTCCTGGCCGTTTTGTTCTCTGACATAGCATTGGATTCCGACAGCGGACAGGGACGGTTTCCTTCTCTCTGCCTTTCGGCCTCCGGCCGTAAAGTGGGACTAAACTTTTGCCCGGAAATGTAGCCGGCGGATTGCCGGACGGGATGCTTGCTCTTGTGGGGGTTCTCTTTTCTCACAGTTCTTTTTTATCAGATTTCTGGAAGTGAATCCTCCGGTACTGGAGCGGACTGATGTCGGTGGCCTTTTTGAAGACCTTGGTAAAGTAGGCCTGATTGTTGAATCCGGTTTGTTCCGCCACATTCAGGATGGGGAGGTTGGTGGAGGCCAGCAGACGCTTGGCATTTTCGATGCGGATATGTTCCACATAGTTACCAAAGGTCAGCCCTACTTCCTTTTTAAAGAGCTGGCAGAAGTAAGAGCGATTTATGAAAATATGCTCAACCACGCCGTCCAGGGAGATTTTTTCAGCATAGTGCTCATCCACATAGGCCAGGGCGCTACGGATAGCGGGGGACAAGTCCAGCTTCCGCTGGTTCAGCGTCAGCAAAAACGTCTTCAAAAAGGTGTTGATGCCTCGCTCCAAGCCCTCTTTGGTTTCGGCATGGGTGACATCTACCAGAAGGGGGTGCAGGCCTTCCGGTTGGCTCCCGATCCCTTGTTCCTGACTCTGCCCGTGAAACGAGGTGAACAGATTCATCAGGACCAGCAGATGCGCCCGCAGGATGTCCGGGGACAGGTGGAGCCAGTGTGCCTCGCTGAGGAAGTTCTTCAGGTCAGAGGCCGCCTCCTGAGGATGATTGGCCTCCAAGAAACGCTGAATTTTGCCCTTCCACAGGGTGAAGCCGGGCATGGAATCCGCGCATTCCACATTGGCTCCGTAATATTGATAGCGGTGGCCAGCCTTTCCAACCTCATCTAGACACTTCCGCAGGTCTTCCTCCTGGCGGCAGAACTGATAGAAGTGAAATCGGATGGGAAGGTCCAAATACTTTTGAAAATTATTTTCAATAAGGCTGATGAGCTTGATGGCCTCCATCTGCTGAAACTCCGTGACAGAGTCAGAGCAACCGTAGAACAGCAGACAGTTCTCCGCTCGGTAAGGGATGGCCATACCATGCAGATTCTCAGAAAAGAGGGTCTTGGTGCAGATATCTGCGGCTTCAAAAATAGGAACATCCCCATCAGATTTGTCCTGTAGGTGCAGAAAGAGGAGCGCCGTGGTCGGCGCATCGGCAGGAAGGTTCAGCATTTCCAGCAATGCGTTCTGAGAGAGCTGCCCAGCCAGAAAATCCGTGACGGCCTTCTGTGCCCCGGAGATGGTGCGGAAATCCGGAAAGATTCCCTTGGCCAGGCTGTGCTCTACCTGAAAGTCGTTTTGCACCTTGTCCAGCAGCTGGGACAGGTCCTTGACGGTCATCTCCGCCTTTAGGATATAGTCCAGTGCACCATACTGCAGGGCCACCTTGACAAAGGAGAAATCATCATAGGAGCTGAGCACGGCAGTCCGGATCTCCGGATCCGATTCCTTCAGCTTCTGGATCAGATGTAGACCGTCCATCCGGGGCATCTTGATGTCTGTGATGACCAGTTCCACAGGCATCTTCTGGCATACCTCCAGGGCCTCCAGGCCGTCGCTGGCCTCATAGATCTGAAGCTGGTAGTCCGAGAGGCTGGAGAGCAGCATGGACAGCCAGTTCCGCAGCATGGTGTCGTCCTCAACGATCAGAATCTTCATAGGGCTTGCAATCTTCCTCCTCTTTCAATTTCGGGAGATGGATATGGACCTCCGTGCCGGTGCCCGGAACACTGGTGATATAGGCCCCATAGTGTTTGCCGAAATAGAGCTGGATGCGTTCGTTGACATTGGAAAGTCCGATGCCGGTGGAGATGGGCGAGGTTTTGGGTGCGGTCTGCCCCGGGTCAAACCCAACGCCGTTGTCACGGATGTACAGGTCCACACAATCCTCGCCGCACCGGCCCGTGATTTGAAGCAGGCAGTTTGCGGCCTTTGGCTTTAGTCCATGAAAAATCGCATTTTCCACAATGGGCTGGAGGAGCAGTTTGATGGTGTAGCATCTGCGGACTTCTGCCGTCACGTCGATCTCCACGGCAAAGGGATGTGCAAAGGTGTACTGCTGGATCCGAATATAGTCATCCAGCAACCGCAGCTCCATGTCGATGGTGACGAAACGCTGGGAGTTGGAGAGGGCATTTTTCATCAGGTGGATTAGGGAGACCACGATGTTATCTGCCCGTTCCTTGTCTCCGGAGAAGATCATGAAGCGCAGAGAGGCCAGGGTATTGTAGAGAAAATGGGGGTTAATTTGGCTCTGCAGGGCCTTGATCTCTGCGCTCCGCTTGGCTTCACTCTCCTCCACCAGCCGCTGCATCAAAAGATTGATGCTGTCCTGCATCAGATTAAAGTGAGCAGTCAACTGTCCGATCTCATTGTTGGCCGTGATAGGCAGATGGGAGTCCAAATTTCCCTTCTGCACCTCATCCATCTGCTCCCGAAGAGTTTTGATGGGAGAGATATAATGCCGGACCACCAGCGTCGTCAGGATCACGCTGACCACCAGACACACCGCCATCAGCACCAAGTATTGGAAATGTCTGCTTTCAAAGGGATGGAGAATGCTGGCGGTGTCATGGCAGTACACCAGCTTCCACTGGGGGGAGCCGATGGTATAGTAGGTGATGAGTCCTACCTGCTCCAGCCCAGCTGGGCAGAACGACCCGGAGTAGGACAGCAGCTGAGGCTGAACATCCTCCGGGAAGGAGCGGACCTGCAGATTGTCGATACTGGAGACGATCTGCATATCCCGTCCTAGAATAAACAAGCTCTGCTGATTACTGACATAGTTGCTATAGATCCGTTCGATCTCTAGCTCGGAGATCATGAGGATCAATGTCCCTGCATCGGACCAGTCTTGCCGGTCATGGAGCTTGCGGACCAGATAGATGTTGGGATATCCGTTGGTGGAGAACAGCGAATCCAAATAGGAGTCCTTTACCCACAGCTGACGGGTCTGTGTCGTGGCGAACAGCGTGCTGTACCAGTCTCGCTGGGAAAGGTTCAAATGAAAATTTTGGGAGCCGAACAGCGCATTGCCGAAGGAGGTGCCGTCCTCAGCCACTACAAGTACGGAGAAGGAACGGCCGGACATACCGGTGTTGTAGTGGTTTGAGATGTCATAGATTAGGGGTCGGACCTGGGTGGCGGTGATCCGGCCGTCCCGATAATCCAGAAGCGCGGCGTTCAGCGAATCATCCAGATAGAAAAGGTTGGAGATGGCGGCATAGCTTTTCAGCTCGGAATTGATCTGATTGGCAATCTGGACCGTGGAGTCAAAGCTGCCGTCGACCAGCTCTTCCCGGGTCATGGCGCTTTGCTGCCGCAGCGTGAAGAGTGTAAAGACCAGCGTAGGGAAGGAGATCAGGAGAATGATAACAGTCAGTTGCGACGCCAGGCTGGAGGTGAACCGCGGTAGATATTGAAAAATTGCTGGGAATTTTTTCCGCACATTCATTTTCAACTCTCCTTTCGAAGCAAAATGGCTCTGACGTCTATTATAAAAAAGCAACGTTTTACGGTAAATAGAGAAAGAGAAAATCCAGAGCGAAAAGCTACGATTTTCATAAAAAGCTAAAAATTTAACAAAATCAAACAACAAATTGTGAAGAAAAAAACGAAAAAAATGACGAAAAAAAGAAAGATAGACGTATAAACAGTTGTGCAATATTAGTAAAATAATATTGCCGGAACGATACAAGGAAAAGAAGATGATGAAAAAGGAGGAACTCACATGAAAAAAATGCTATCTATGCTTCTGGCACTGATACTGGTATTCTCCCTGGTGGGATGCAGCGGCTCTTCCGGTGACAGCGGCACCGCAGACACGGGTGGTGACAGCAGCGCGGCCGAGGAGAGCGACGTGATCAAGATCGGCCTGTACACCCCGCTGACGGGTACCTCCGCTTTGGTGGGCACCCAGGAGCAGATGGGCGTGGACCTGGCGGTCAAGCAGCTGAACGAGGCCGGCGGCGTCAACGGCAAGCAGTTCAGCGTCATTGCTTATGATGACCAATTCAACGCTGAAACCGCAGTAAAGGTGGTTACCCGCCTGACCCAGACCGACAATGTGGACGCCATCATAGGCTCTATGAGCAGCGCCAACATTCTGGCCACGGCGGATATCGTGGAGCAGGCCCAAGTCTTGGAGATTGGCTGCGGCACCAGTCCCACTTGGACCAACGCTGGCTATGAGTATGTCTTCCGCGGCACCCAGAACGCCGCCTCTTTCAACACGGGCATTGTGGAGCTGATGACCAGGATGGGCGTCACCCGCCTTGGAACCATGGTCAGCTCTACAGAGTACGCCACCACCGGATGGGCAGAAGTCAAAGAGCAACTGGCGGATACAGATATTGAAATCGTTCTGGAGACCGACTATATGGCCGGCGATACCGACTTTACCGGTCAGATCACACGCCTTTTAAACGCGGACCTGGACGGCATCCTGCTGTACGGCGCCACAGAGGATTACGGTATTGAGTGCAAGCAGCTCCGGCAGCTGGGTTATGAGGGCTACATCTACGGCTCCGAGACCTTTGCCGCCACCGATGTGCGGGAAGTGGCCAGCGATGCCGCCAATGGCGTGCTGTTTGCCTGCGGCTATGTGATCCCCGATGCCATCGAGGACGCAGCCACCGAGGAGGAGAAGGCCTTCCTGGAGGCGTTCGTGGAGGAGTACGGCGAGATGCCTGTCTCCGATACCGCCTACCGCGGCTATGACTCCATGATGCTGCTGGCTAAGGTTTTTGAGACGGCTGAGTCCATGGAGGGACCTGATCTGCGAGAAGCTCTGCTGAATGTGGACTATACCGGCATTGGCGGAAAGTTTGATTACTCCGACGGCAGCGGCGACGGCTTGGAGGGCTGTAACCTGTACGCCATTGTGGACGGCAAAAACGTGCCCTTTGAGACATTCCTAGCAGATCTTAACAATCAATAAGAAGTGAACAGGGTGCGCCCGCCGCCGTATGGGAAGCGTGTACGCGGCGGGCGCTCTTTTCCGCAATCACGGAAAAAGGAGGACTCACGATACATGATTGTGAACTTGATTATCGGCTCTCTGATGATCGGCAGCGTCTATGGAATGCTGGCTCTGGGCTACAGCCTGATTTATTCCGCATCCGGCCTGATGACCTTTACACAGGGACAACTCCTGATGTTGGGGGCGTTTCTGGGCCTACAATTTTATAAGAATATGGGGATGCCCTTCATAGTGGCATTTTTGCTGACCGTGGTGATCATGTTCCTCCTGGGGCTGGCTCTGGAGAAATTCCTGATCCGGCTCCTGTTGAACAAGGGTGCTACGTCCATTTACATCGTGCTCTCCACCATCGGCGTCTCCATTATCCTGCCCAATCTGGCTCAGGCGATCTGGGGCAGCCAGACCCAGCAGATGCCGTCCATCTTCTCTACCACCACTGTGGAGATCTTCGGCGCCCATGTGCAGCCGGAGTCCATTCTGGTGATGGTGGTGGGCTTTGCAGCCATGATCCTGCTACACTTGTTTATGACTAAGTCCCGCTTCGGCATCTCCATGCGGGCGGCCGCCATGGATCCCCTGGCCGCCAGCTCACTAGGCATCAACGTCAGCAGGACGACGGGACTCACCTGGGCCATTGCCGCGGCGCTGGCCGGCGGCATCGGGGCGCTGATGGGGCCGGTCTACGGCGTCAGCACCACTATGGGCGACATCATCGGCAACAAGGGCTTTGCTGGCGCGGTCATCGGCGGCTACGGCAATATGTACGGCGCCATCGTGGGCTCGCTGCTGCTAGGATTCATCGAGACCTTTGTGGCAGGCTATCTCACAACGACCTACAAGGACTTTGTCTCCTTCTTCCTGCTGATCATTGTCATGATCTTCCTGCCGAGGGGACTCTTCAAGGCAAAGGTCTATGACTCTGACTGATCCGGCGGGGCGACTTTTGAGAAGAGGAGGATGCACTTCTATGCAGCAAACCCAAAAGAAAAAAATCCTGACGGCCGTGGTCTGCCTGGTCCTGCTAGCCGCGGCGCTGATGGCCCTGAGAAACCAGCAGTACATACTGACCCTACTGAATTTCGTGTGTATGTATATGATCTCCGTGTCCGGCCTGGATGTCCTATTCGGTTACTCTGGACAGATCTCTCTGGGACACGCGGCGTTCTATGCCGCAGGGGCTTACACGACGGCGCTGATGACCACCAAGCTGGGGCTCTCTGTCTGGCTGACCATCCCGGCGGCCTGTGTGGTCTCTTTGATCCTGGGCATCGTTGTGGCGTTGCCGGCTTCTAAGCTGATTCACCACTTTCTGGCACTGCTGACCATCTCTGTGGGTCAGTTAGTCTACATCGTGCTGTCCCGGGCGGAGTTTACTAACGCCATGGCTGGTGTCAGCCGGATCCCGGATATCAGCATTTTCGGCTTTGAACTGGACAACAACTTCCGGTTTCTTATCTTCATGATCGTGATGGTGGCGCTGTTCCTGGTCATCAAGCAGCGGATCATAAACTCCCGGGTGGGGCGTGCGTTCCTGGCTATCCGGGAGAATCCGGTGGCGGCGGGTGGCATCGGCATCAATGTTCAGAAGTACAAGGTAATGGCTTTTGCCATCAGCGCTGTGTTTACGGGGTTTGCCGGCGCCATGTACGCGCATTTCGTGGGCTTTATCAGCCCGGAGACCTTCAATACCTCCCAGTCAGTCATGTTCATGACCATGCTGCTCTTCGGCGGGATGGGCAATTTCGCCGGGCCCCTGATCGGTGCGGCGGTGATCTCCGTCCTCAACGAAAGCCTGCAGGTGCTGGGCAGCTACCGGATGCTGGTGTACGGTGCCTTCATTCTGGTGGTACTATTGTTCCTGCCCCGGGGCATCTCCGGCATCATCGACATTATCCGGGAACTGCTACACCGAAGAAAGGGGGGGAACCATGCTGACGCTGCATGAGGCGACCATCCGCTTCGGCGGACTGACGGCTGTGGACCACGTGGGCTTTACGGTGGAAAAGGGGCAGATCTTTGGCGTCATCGGCCCCAACGGCGCGGGAAAAACGACGCTATTCAATCTAGTCAGCGGCGTACATAAGCTGAGTTCTGGCTCGATCACTTTCAACGGCAGGGAGCTAGGAAAGATGGAGCCGTATCAGATCGCCCAGGCGGGGATCGCTCGGACCTATCAGAATATCAACCTGTTCAGCAACCTGACAGTTCTGGAGAATGTCAAAAGCGGCCGCCATATCAAATCCAAAAGCGGCCTGACGGCGGCAATCTTCCGCACGCCCGCCCAGAAGAAAGAGGAGGCGGCCATCCATGAAAAATGTATGGAGCTGCTGACGTTCATGGGCTTGGAGAAAAAAGCGGACCTGCTGGCCAAGAATCTCTCCTACGGAGAGCAGAGGCGCCTGGAGATCGCCCGGGCGATGGCCAGTGAACCGCAGCTTCTACTGCTGGACGAGCCGGCCGCCGGTATGAATTCCACCGAGAAGGTGGAACTGACGGAAATGATCCGGAAGATCCGGGACGCGGGGATCACCATCCTGCTGGTGGAGCATGATATGAAGCTGGTGATGCGGGTCACGGACCGGATTGCGGTGCTGAACTTCGGCAAGATGATCGCCTTGGATGAACCGGAGGCAATACAGAATAACCCCGAAGTCATCGCGGCTTATCTGGGAGGTGGAATTAATGCCTGAAAAAATGCTGGAACTGGTGGACTACCACTTTTATTACGGACAGATCCACGCCATTAAGGGCATTTCCCTGCACGTGGACAAGGGGGAGATCGTCTCCCTCATCGGCGGCAACGGCGCTGGAAAAACTACGACCCTCCGCTCCATCTCTGGACTGCTGGGCAAGGGCGGTTCCGGTGAGATCCGCTTCATGGGGCAGAACATCGAGAAGATGAAGAGCCATCAGATCTCCAAGCAGGGGATTGCCCAGTGCCTGGAGGGGCGTCACGTGTTTGCACAGCTGAGCGTGGCGGAGAATCTGATGATGGGAGCGTTCTTGCGGCCCGCCGCAAAAGAGAGCCAGCGGGATCTGGAATACGTATACAGCCTGTTCCCACGGCTGAAAGAGCGGGAAAGGCAACTGGCGGGCACGCTGTCCGGCGGCGAGCAGCAGATGCTGGCCGTGGGACGGGCGCTGATGCAGCATCCGCAGCTTCTGATGATGGACGAGCCCTCTCTGGGTCTAGCCCCGCGGGTGATCAGCGATATCTTCCAGACGATCCAAAAGATCAACCAGGATGGTATGACCATCTTGCTGGTGGAACAGAACTCCAACGCCGCCCTCCAGATCGCCCACCGGGGCTATGTCATGGAGACCGGCAGCATCGTGCTGGAGGGCTCCGCAGAGGAACTGCGTAGCAATGGTGAGATCCAGAAGAGCTATTTGGGACAAGAGTGAGGAGGACTTGCAGTGGACAGGTTGAAATATGCCATCAGCATTACAGATGAACCCGTGGGCGTGAATACGCCCGTCATGCTCCATGGCACCTTCGGCAAGTGCTTCCGGGCGGCGGCGGACTGCGGCTATGACGGCGTGGAGCTGCAGATCAAGGACCCGGCCACCCGGAATGTGAAAGCACTTCTGGAACTGATGAAGACATATCACTTGGCAATCCCTGCCATTACCACCGGCATGGAGTATTTTGGAAATGGATTGAGCATGATCTCCGATGATCCCGACATTCAGAGAAAAGCGGTGGACCGGCTGATCGAGTACGTGCATCTGGCGGCAGAAGTGGGCGGCATGGTGCTCTTTGGCTCCATGCGGGGCGCTATTGATGACTTTTCCCGCTATGATGAGCTGGAGGCGCGTCTAATCAAAAACTTGCAGAAGGTCCAGGTGGAGGCAGAGCACCGGGGCGTGGATGTGGTGTTTGAACCCATCAATCTCTACGTCATCAATTACATCAACAGTCTGGACGAGGGCGCGGCCTTTGTGCGGAAGATGGACTCCAGCCGGTTTTGGCTGATGATCGACACCCACCATATGCGCATCCACGACGGAGATATGTATGAGGCGATTTTGCGGAACAAGGACCTGATCCGCTATGTCCATTACTCGGATGGCAATCGCTTTTATCCCGGCGGCGGAAACATCGATTTCCTTTCCTGCACAAAAGCACTGCTGAAAACGGGATATGACGGATGGGTGACCATGGAGTGTTTGGCGTTGGATGACGGTGTCCGCTGTGCTAAACGGGCGCTGGAATACAGCCAGGGCTTAGAGGCAGCATGTCGGGCGGTCTTGTGACCATTGTTTGTTCCTCAGCATGGATTTTTTAAGAAGCGCCTGGAAATAGGCAAAAAACAGAAGGATCATAAACCGGGAGGACCGTCCACTTTCCAAGAAGCGGACGGCCCTCCCGGCACATAATCGAATCAGGACGTTCCCGCCGGCTCCCCAGCGTGCGGCAGCCGCCGCGGCGGGTGAGGCGGTAGACGGGATACAGCACCGCCGACAATTCGGCGAGCACGGCGGCAGGCGGCCGTGCCAGCAAACTCGCCAGAGGTAAAAGACGGTTTAACAGATTTCACGAACTCACGCAAGCCGGGACGATCGCACGGATATGGGGCAGAGGGTACCGCCGGCCTCTGACTCGCGACCACTCAGCCAGACGGCACCCCAGGCCCCAGCCAACAAACGCATTGTTACTGGCGGCTGTGCACGGGATTTGGATATTCCAGAGATATCCTGTGGGGGACCATTTAGAAGGGCCGTGCGGGCAAAAAGCTGGACCGGAAAGGGGTAAGAATGTGCACATGCGAGGAGAATGACGAGGCGGGTTCAGTCGCGGCCGAACTTCTTGAACTCGTGGCGGCGCTGGATGATGAAATAAATTGTGGAAAGACCTTTTATTTTCAGATTCCGTATGGTATTACTCAACACAAGAGATGTACAAGGACAGTGATGGTATGGCACGGTTTGCGCTTCATGTTTGGAATGGGGATCTTGTGAAGGTACCGGTCATGATGTCCAGGGTTGCCAGACAGGACCTGGAGACCACGGTGAAGTCCCAATGACAGACCGATTGGACAAGCGAGTATATCGTGACAAGCTAGCTTACGGTGTATGCGCACAAGACTGGGGAGGGCGAACTAGTGGCCCTGGGCGCTTATGAGGTCTAGGAGGACGTCTTGGCAGTCCATATCATCTATATGGAGGGGCAGACGAGAGCAGTCCGACCTGCACCGCTGTCCCCAGGTATCGCGGCATCGGGTGGGCAATGGTGGCCTACGGCATCAAGCTGTCCGTGGAGGCCCGGTTTAACGGAGATGTGACACTGGATGCCAAGACTTCAGAGTTTGCACGGCACTACGAGCGGGAACTGGCAAAGCAGGAACTCCGGGCACAGCTAATCCGGGGCTTTTTTGACAGCAAGGTTTCCCCCTGAACTGTGCGGCAGAAGTGGCGTACAACATCAAAAGCAGAAGGATTCGAACCCGCGGCACGTGGTTTTGGAGTGGCTGTGGAAGTCTGCACGCTTAAAGCTTCCTTACTGTCCCAGACACTAGCCAACTCGCAATAGTTCGTCCTTTACATTTCTGATGCTTTATTGATGCTGTCATCCTTTCGAGCAATGCACCTGCCGCGCAGAACGATAGAGATGTCTATACTCTGCACCATAGCTTTTGTCAATCCTCTTTTTCTGCTTTTGAAGTATTTTTTTGTCCTGATTTTACCCGCACCCAGTAAATATCGACTTCGCAACCCCCGGCTTCCTATGAATGGAGGCCGGGGGTTCCCTTTCCGGCTTCTCTCGTCATCCATCCGGTTAGAGAATAACAACTCTTTTGCAACGAAAACCAGATCAAAATTTGCAGGGCAATTAAACAATAGAGGGGCCTTCCCAAACAGGGGGTATTGGAATCAAATTTTGGCATGCTAAATTAAAGAACTGAGAAAACTTTTTTGTGTAATTTCCGCTTATTTTTAGCCTTATCCTCTCGATTCCATCTCCTTTCAAGCCATCTTTGACTGCGTGATTTCCAAGTGCTCCAGCGCCGTCTGTGGCTGGTTATGTTGTCAACAAGCGGGGCTGTTGGTGAATCCAACGGCCTCGTCACTATTTTATGGCTTGCAGGGATTGTAAAGGATATTTCCATCACAGAACCACTGCAAGGTGTGCTATGCCATAAACAAGGATAGGGGTTCCTAATCAAACCTTATTTCTTTGAAAGAGCAAATCGGGAACCCGCTCCACGTTCATCCGATTTTCTACGTATTAGATCAAATTTTCCTCTCGACTTTCCGACCATCTTCCGGTATGGTTTGCTTGCCGGTCACAACGAGCAGAAGGGGATCAAAGATGCTGTAAAAATCGATTCAAAGTCAAATCATTAACCCGTGCATTATTTCCCTCTGCCGATGGGCAACCTATCCATACGGCAAGGGGAACAGGATCGTAAAAGCCCACAGCGGGATCTGCCGCTGTGGGCTTTGCTGCACCTGTAAAATAGCCATATAGAAGCATTGAGGAGGGGCTGCTATGAACAAGTATAGGCCAATATCAGAACATATCCAGGCGTATGCAAACAACCTCCGCTTGGAGGAAAAAAGCGCGGCGACCATTGAAAAATATCTCCGGGACATTCGTGGCTTCGCCCGCTGGCTGGGCGGGCGGGAGATCACCAAGGAGCAAACAGCGGCGTGGAAAGCCTATCTGGTGGAGCAGGGCTACGCCCCCGCCAGCGTCAACGCCATGCTCTCCGCCCTGAACGGCCTGCTGGACTTTCTGGGATTTGCGGACTGCCGGGTGAAATTTCTCAAGCTCCAGCGGAGAATGTTCCGGGATGACAGCCGGGACCTGACACGAAGCGACTACGACGCCCTCACCGCCGCAGCAAAATCTCAGGGCAAGGAGCGTCTGGCCCTGCTGATGGAGACCATCTGTGCCACCGGCATCCGCGTATCCGAGGTGCGGTATATCACGGTGGAAGCCGCCAAAGCGGGGCGGACGGAGATCGCCCTGAAAGGCAAGATCCGCACCATCCTTCTCCCTAATAAGCTGTGTCGCAAGCTGCTGAAGTACGCCAAACAGCAGAAGACCGCCTCCGGCGAGATCTTTCTCACCAGAAACGGGGCGCCCCTCAGCCGCCGGCAGATCTGGGCGGAGATGAAGGGGGTGTGCAAATATGTAGGGGTGGAGCCGTCCAAGGTCTTTCCCCACAACCTGCGGCATCTGTTCGCCACAGCCTTTTACCGGGCCAGCCGGGACATCGTGAAGTTGGCGGATGTGCTGGGACACAGCAGCATCGAGACTACCCGCATCTACCTCCTGACCTCCGGGGCGGAGCACCAGCGACAGTTGGACCGGCTGGGACTGGTTTCGTAATCACAGAATTCGTATTCTGACATAGTAATACGGGCGCTCAAATCATAAAACTACATACTATATGGTCATTTTACCATAACATTTCCAAAAGCACAAGCAAACCGACCGTATTTTGGCATGAAAATATAAGCCACAAAAAGGAATGCTTTTGTGGCCTGCTTTACTGCGGCTTTCTACCTGCCCTTCGGGCAATAGGAAGCCGTTTTTTCCCGCTTGGAACCTATCTGTCTACTGTGGATAAGCAAACAGAAAATGGAATACGAATTCTGTGATGAAGGGGGGATGGGCCTTGCGAATATCTCTCTATGACTACTGCGCGGAGCGAAACGAACTGGCCCTGCTGACCCAATGGCACCCGGTCAAAAACGGGCCGTTGACGCCAAGGCAGGTATCCTACGGTAGCAGACAGAAAATCTGGTGGCTGTGCCCCAAGGGGCATGAATGGCAGGCGGCGGTCTATACCCGTACCAAGGGCA
>NZ_KI271744.1:46156-57726 GCF_000469445.2 Oscillibacter sp. KLE 1745
GCGCCGGAAAGCAGGCGTGGCCGGGGGAAAACGATCTGGCCTCCCAGCGGCCGGACCTGCTGGAACAATGGCACCCTACCAAAAACCTGCCCATAATACCGGAGCGCGTCACCGTGGGGAGCCACTTCAAGGCATGGTGGGTCTGCGAACAGGGCCACCAGTGGCAGGCCATCGTTAAATCCCGCACGCTGGGCGGTTGCGGCTGTCCCATCTGTGCTGACCGGGTCCTGCTGCAAGGGATCAACGATCTTGCCACCACCCACCCGGAGCTGGCGAAGCAGTGGCATCCTACGAAAAACAGTGATCTGACGCCCCGGAACGTGGTAGCCGGAAACTCCCGCAAGGTCTGGTGGCTGTGTACCAAAGGGCACGTATGGCAGGCAAAGATCAGCTCCCGGACCTCCGGCGGGGCGGGCTGCCCTGTCTGCGCGGGGAAGCTGGTAATCGCCGGAGAAAACGATTTGGAAAGTCAGTTCCCTGCTATCGCCGCCCAGTGGGATATGGAGAAGAACGGGAGCCTGACACCGGACGCTATCTCCCCGTACAGCAACCGCCGGGTGTGGTGGCGGGATGCGCTGGGCCATGCGTGGCAGGCGTCCGTGGCTGCCCGTACTCAGCACGGCAGTGGGTGCCCTTACTGCACAGGGCATCAGGCCCTGCCCGGCTTCAACGATCTAAAGACGCTGGCCCCAGAGGTGGCCGCCCAGTGGCACCCCGCTCTCAACGGCGCCCTCACCCCGGAGCAGGTGACGGCGGGGAGCCATAAAACGGCGTGGTGGGAGTGTCCCAGCGGGCATATCTGGAAAGCCATCGTTTATTCCAGAGCGGGGCCGCAGAAATGTGGCTGCCCCGTCTGCGCCGGGAAAGTCCGTCCAGAGCGGCAGGAGTGCTACCGGCGGATGCTGGCGGAGATGGAATAAAAAACAGGGCCGGTCAGCCAACTCCCGGCCCGGAACAAAAACACAATAGGAGGAATGAGAAGTGAAAAAACGGATCTTAGCAATTCTGATGATGCTCTGTCTGCTCACGGGGCTACTACCTACTGCGGCGCTGGCCACAGGCCCAGACCCCGCCCCGGTCGCTGCGGACAAGACCACCTACACCGACTGGGAGGACCTGTTCGGCGTAGGCGAAAACGCATACCTGACCACCAAGGACATCGGACGCATTTGGACGGACAAGTCTGTGTCCACGGAGGATATTACATTGCCCGGCACCCCCGTAGATGGACTGGATGCCAACACAGTGAAGAAAGATGCTGACGCCGACTTTCTGGTGGCCCTGTCCGGCCTGGGCTCGGCGGCCACCATCGTGGATACCTCCACTGTCCCCATCGACACCGTACTGATTCTGGATATGTCTCCGAAAATGGGAGACCCGGATACGAAAGCGCAAGCCATGCTGACCGCGACAGAGTCCGCCATCCGCACCCTGATGGCCGCAAATCCTAACAACCGGGTCGCGGTGATCGGATATTCCGACCACGCCTCTGTGCTGCTGCCTCTGGATCACTATCAGAATGGGACGCAAACTGCCTATTTTGATTATGCTCCAAATTCAGGAACCGGCGGCAGAGTAACCGCTTGCGGGATCAACAGCAATGCAAATTCCGTTGAGAGTACATTTGATATCGATCGGCGGAATTCCGGCACCGACAAATACACCCAGTCCGGTATTTATCTGGGCGCACAGGAGCTGCTCAATGCCGACACCACCGTGAGGGTGGGCGGGACCCAGGTCGACCGGGCACCCCAGATCATCCTGCTCTCTGAGGGCGAGCCGAAGGACGGCGATACCCGGGTGACCGCTCCCCCGACGGATACCAGTAATAATATCGAAAAATATGTATTTGGAGATGGTGCGGGTAGTGATGAATCCCGCCACGCCCAGTCTTTCGCCATGATGATGACTGCCGCCTATGTAAAGGACCTGGTCGCCGATCACTATACCCACAAGGGGGCATTTATCACCATCGGCGTAGATCCGGCCACCGCAGACGCCCCCGACTTGGCCCGGCTCTGTCTGAACCCGAAGGAGCAGCTATCCTCCAATCCGCACGCCAACGATTTTAACGCTTATTTCAGCACCTACAAGCAGAACAACAGCGTTGAAATTATGAGATATGGCGAAGGGTTGAGCCGCGCTGACTATGTCACCTTCTCAGGCTTCCCGGCCTCCGTCACCAGCCTTGCCTACAATGACGCGTACTACGAGGTAACGGACGTAGACAACGCAGACGCCTGGAAGAAAATCTTTGATGAGATCGCAAACGACATTGCCACTCAGGCCCCCACCTCTCCCACTGAGACCCCTGAGGGCGCGGAGGGCACCGGTGGTAAGAACGGCTTCATCACCTTTACCGATGAACTGGGTACCTATATGAAGGTGGTGGGCACCCCCACCGTGCTCTATGCCGGCCAGGCGTTCAAGGCCACAACAAACGACAACGGTGCTACCTACACCTTTACCGGCACCGTGGAGGGCAACGAGATCTACGGAGAGGCCGACTTGGCCGATCTGCAGCTGACCGTCACAACAGACGGGGACACCCAGATCCTCACCTGGAAGGTCCCGGCCAGCCTGATCCCCCTGCGCACCGTCACCGCCAAGAGCACCACCGACGCTCTGGGTGAGACCACCCACACCATCCAGCAGACCCGTGAGGCCTACCCCATCCGCCTGTTCTACTCGGTGGACCGGGATGATGCTGTCACATTCGATCAGAACGACAACGACTACCTGATCGCCCACTCCAAAGACGGCACCACCAGCTTCTACAGCAACGCCTGGGATGCCGCCGGCACCGGTGACACTCAGTACGGCACCGCCACCGCCGTCTTTACCCCCGCCGATTCCAACGCCTTCTACCACTACACCGAGGATACCCCCCTGTATGTGCTGGTGGACAATGTTTCAGGCGGCAACCAGCATCTTTTGACGGATGCTCAGGCAAAAGATCATTTGGATCAGCTCTCCGTCATATCCCCAGAGGAGATCACAACAAGCGGCGGCGTGTCAATCGATGGCACAGTCTACAACATCGTGCGCGCCACGAGTGCGCATACAGGCCGCGGCGCCGCCTTCTTCTATGAACACCGGTATTATCAAGCGAAAAACACAGGGGACGAGGGCGAACTTGAGGCCGACCTGCTCACCGATTACCATCTGGTGCTTAACCCCCAGGCGCTCATCGGTCACACAGATGGAGACGCCGGCGGCCTATACATTAAAGCAGGCTCCGCCAAGCTGAGCCGTGTGTCCGACGGCACCGCCGCCAAGACCGACAATGTAACTAGCACCGCCGCCCACTACCGCCATCCGGTCTATACTGTGGACGATACCACGGTCACCGTCTACCTGGGCAACAACGGCCTGCGCACCGAAGCGACCCCCACCGGGACGCTGACGGTCAAGGTAACAGAGGACATAACCAACGCGGACCCAGATCAGGAATTTACCTATACCCTCGGCCTGTACAACGCCAGTTCCAGCGACGTAGGCACTGTGGATCCGCTGGAAGGAGATTATTCCATCACGATCGATTCCAACAGTGGTAATAGTATCTGGAACGGCGGAACCTTCAAGCTGAAGGCCGGGCAGACAGCTACCATCTCCGGCCTGCCTGTGGGCACGGCCTATCAGATCACGGAGGCCTCTCCCGCAGGGTACACCCCCTCCTACACCAACGGCGACAGCGAATTTGCCTATCAATCTCACGGCCTGATCCGGTATGTTCAGGGGCAGACTGTCCCCCAAGCCTCCCTGACCATCACTTATGCCTATGATCCTGCAGCGAGCAGTTATACACTCTCTTATCATGCAAACGCGGAGCGTTGGGGGCAGGCCGCTAATATCCCCGGCAACGCGACTGTTACCGGCGGCGAGATCACGCTTTCCTCTATGATCCCCACCATTACGCTGAATGAAGCGGGCAAAAAAGCCGTTTTTATAGGTTGGACCGAGACAGCCGTAGACAAAATCTACGGTGTGGAGGACACGCTCGACCCAAGCATGGTTTACAGCGCTGGCAGCCAATACACGATCTCCCAAAATACCACCCTGCATGCTGTCTGGGGCTACGACACCGACAATGATGGGACAGCGGATGTCAACGAGACCAAGCGCACCGTGACCTATAACGCCAACGGTGGCATGTTCGGTAGTGATCCTTCCACCGGAACAACCAAAACCGAGAGGGTCCCGGCGCAGCCCAACTACAAGCTGAATACCACCGCCGCGTTCAAGCCTACCCATGCGGATGATAACAGTATAAAGGTGGCCTTTGTGGGCTGGTCTCTGACCGTTAGCGACACCATTTACGGCTTGGATGACAACTATGATTCCAACATCCTCGTTACCACGGTGGATGTCTCTTCGGGGGATAAGGCCGTCTACGCCGTATGGGGCTATGACACCGACGGCGATGGCAAACCGGATGTGCGGGATGAGGCCTATATCATCACCGCTTCTGTTGATGGAGGCAACGGTTCTATCATGCCCTCGTCCCTCCATGTTATCGCCGGGATGGACGCCGCATTTACCATCACTCCCGAGGAAAACTACGCCCTGGATACCGTCACCATTGTGAAGAAGAGTATCGACGATTCCACAGTGGAAACCAGCACCTATCACAACGACGGGGAGCAAAGCATTCCCGGCTATGCCAGCGACACCCTTATCCTGGAGGATGTCCAG
This sequence comes from Oscillibacter sp. KLE 1745, assembly GCF_000469445.2. Classification (NCBI taxonomy): domain Bacteria; kingdom Bacillati; phylum Bacillota; class Clostridia; order Eubacteriales; family Oscillospiraceae; genus Oscillibacter; species Oscillibacter sp. KLE 1745. The sequence goes on from NZ_KI271744.1 coordinate 50,852, forward strand.
TCCAACTACGCCATCACCGTCACCTTTGCGGATGATGAGGACAGTAACGGTATCCCGGACAAGTACGAGCGCACCCTGGCCTATGACGCCAACGGCGGATATTTCGGCAGTGAGGACACGACCGAAAAGATGGAGCGCGGCCTGAACGACAGCGACAGCCACAGACTGAAGACCACCGATGATTTCAAGCCCACCCACGCCCAGGATGGCGGCCATGATGTACTGTTCATCGGCTGGACCCAGACAGACAACAGCGAAGCGGTCTATATGCGCGGTGATACTCTGCCCCAAACCTGCACGCGCCTGACCATCAGCGGCAACATGACGGTCTACGCAGTGTGGGGCCTGGACGAGGATAACGACGGCATGGCTGATGTCACCGAAGATGACCACCACATCACTGCCACCGCTGGATCCAACGGCTCCATCAATCCTGAAGAAGCCTATGTGTCCGATGGAGGAAGCGCCACCTTCACCATCAACGCCGACAGCAGTTGCGCCGTGGACACCATCACCATTGACGCGGGCGAAGCGGGCGAACAGGTCCTCACCAATAACGGCGGCTCCCTCCCCACCGGTGTGGCCGAAAAATGGACCTCCTACACCTTCTCCAATGTGACGGAGGATCACACGATTTTTGTCACCTTTGGCGAGGACAAGGACGGCAACGGTGTGCCTGACACCAACGAACCGGAGGCCGCCTATACCCTGACCTACCACGCCAACGGCGGCGCGTTTGACGATGGCAGCGACACCCTTGAGGTCAAGGATCTCTCTGGAACATATCAGTTGACGGATAAAGCGCCTACCCATGATTCAGTCGATTTAGACGGTACATCTGTCCCCGTCCTCTTCATCGGCTGGATGACCGAGGACGACAGTGCAAAAATTTACAGTGGTAACGACACCGCCCCCAACACCGTGACCTCTGTTGCCATGGATGAGGACAAGGAGGTCTGGGCTGCCTGGAGCTATGACGAGGACGGCAACGGCGAGCCGGATGTCACCGAGACCCAGTACACCGTCACTGCCCGCGTAGAAGGTGAGGGCGGCTCCATCGACCCGACCAGCAAGACTGTAAACGCCGGAGAGAATGTGGAGTTCACCATAGACGCCGAGGACGGCTACGCCCTGGACTACATCACCGTCAATAGCGACGTGGTCTACGCCAATAACGACCTGGAGAACACCTTTACCGACATTTGGACCCTGGAGGATATTCAGGAGGACAGCGCAGTGGTGGCCTACTTCGGCACAGATGAGGACCAAGACGGCATGCCTGATGAACCCTCCTACTGGACCATCAAAGCCACCTCTGGAAGCGGCGGCTCCATCGACCCGAAAGGGAATGTGTTCGTTTCGGACGGCGGAGGCCAGCGCTTTGAGTTTGACCCTGACCGCGACTATGAGATCAACCACATCCAGGTGGACGGAGACAGCGTCCGGGTCCGGGACTCTTATACCTTTGAAGAGGTAAGGGAAAACCACACCATCCACGTTACCTTCACAGAGACCGCTGCGGGCACCGACGATAATGAAGATGATGACTACACCCTGTACTACCATTCCAATTTCGGCGCCGACAAGCGTTTCTACCAGACCCAGAGCAGCAGCACCATGAAGGTGCGGGACTACGGGGACATGAAACTGCTTCCCGTCCGGGCCGGCTATGAATTCCTCTGCTGGAACACCGAAGAGGACGGCAGCGGCAGGGACTACGCCCCCGGGGACACTTACCGGGTCAGCGGCTCCAGTGCCCATCTCTACGCCCAGTGGGGCAAGACGGGCCTCACTCCCGACGACACCGGCGTTTCCCGCTGGCTGAACACCCATGACCATATAGCCTACCTGTCCGGCTATGCGGACGGAAACTTTGGACCGGACGACAATATGACCCGTGCTCAGGTTGCTCAGATGTTTTACAGGCTTCTGCTGGAGAAGGATGTACCCATTACGGTGCAGTTCAGCGACGTCCCGGCTGACGCATGGTATGCTGCTGCTGTCAATACGCTGGCCTCCCTGGGCATCGTAAACGGCATCGGTAATAACCAGTTCGCGCCTGAGCGCCAGATTACCCGTGCGGAGTTCACGGTCATCGCCATGCGCTTTGGCAAGCTGGATACCAGCGGGGCCAATATCTTCACTGATGTCAAGGCGGACGACTGGTTCTATGACCAGGTGGTAGGCGCGATCAAGTACGGCTGGATCGGCGGTTACACAGACGGCTCCTTCCGGCCCAACAACACCATCACACGTGCTGAGGTGACTACCATTGTGAACCGGATGCTGGGCCGGACAGCGGATACGGACTTTGTGGACACTCACGCCGACGAACTGCACAAGTTCTCTGACGTGCCTGCAAGCTGCTGGGCCTATGACCAGATCATGGAGGCCACCAATGCTCATGCGTACAGAGGCTCCTCCGACGGGGAGAAGTGGACGAGTCTCTTGAAGTGAGGGAACAGCCATGTAATCCAATTTGCTGTGAACGGGCATAGGCTGCGATGCCATAATCAATGCAAAAGCGATGGGTCAGTCATCACGACTGGCCCATCGGCTTTTGCAATTCTTCTTGTGGATCAGCGGTCACGAAGCGAAAATCAATTCAGAAGAAAAGAAGTCAAGGAACTTGGCCGCTGAAAAGGAAAGCCGTCAAACTGCTGCAACAGTCCGGCGGCCGCTGCGTTTCGGAAAACACAGCCTGATATTCTGTTCAGTTTACCAGAACGGCCTCCGAAACGCAATTAACCAAGTTCCACAGTCGACAGATGTCTGCGCTGAAGCAGGCAGCTGCTCAATAGCAAGCGTAGCGGCAGGCGGAGAAGTCCGGTGTGAAGTTCGTGCCACCTGATAAGGAGCAGAGCGCATGACCGCGCCGCTGCAGAACCTGTGTGCTGCTGTGTGCGGCGATGGCGGTGCCGGTAGGGTACACGCCCCGCGCAAGATGGAGGACGCGGTGTGCAAGCAGTGTGCCCCGAGTGTCTGGTCCTCTCGGACCCAAAAGTGTGGGAGAATCGAGCGGTCGATTTTAGTGCAGGATAAAGGCAGGTGGTCGCAAGCACCCTTCCAGCCGATCACACCGACCCGCAAAGCAGGGCGGGGCAACGGATTGCGGGCTTTCAGAGGCGGGCATCACAGGCGGCCGGAATGGAAGAAGAAATTCTGCAAGCCTGCTGAAATCAAGGAGTTCGGAGGTGCACCCGCGGGGGTCACCTCGGGAATATTGGCCTATTTTTGAGCCAATTTGCGCAGTTCCTAAAATTGTGAATGTTTTGATAACAAAACGCGTTTCCTGTGGCTATATTGTTTCTGTGGTATGGTGTGTTGCGGATAAGGGAGGATACACATGACCACAAACCAACTGCCCATCCGTCAGTGCCGCTACTGTGGCAGCGATGACATGGGGCTGGGCTGGCAGCATGGAGAGGCCCTCAAATACCATAGAGTGTTGGGAAACCGGCTGAAATACCTAATCTGTCGGCGCTGCGGGACGGTGCTGGATCAGTGAGTGCGTGGCGGAACCCCGCCGTTTCCCGCAGGCAAAGTCGCGCTAACACAATGGAGCACCAGATAATTATGAAAAGAAAAGCTGAAAACTCGCATATCTCCCAGGCACCGGTGGCAATCCTATCTTTACGGCGCAATGGGAATGAAGCCCACAGCGGTAATAGCCGCTGTGGGCTTCGTTATTTCCGCCTTTCCTGTACAATATCGATATGCAAAGTCGAGGGGGATTCATTGTTATGTCAGAACAAGGACTCACAGGGTATCAAATTCAGGGATATGCCCAGCACCTCAAGCTGGAGGAGAAGAGCGAAGCTACCCTGGAAAAGTATCTCCGGGACATTCGGGCGTTCGCTGCTTGGGCAAACGGGCAGAAGATCAGCAAGGAGCTGACCGCGGAGTGGAAAAACCACCTGGTAGAGCAACACTACGCGCCCACCTCTATCAACGCCATGCTCTCCGCTTTAAACAGTCTGCTGGAATTCCTTGGCCTCAACGACTGCCGGGTAAAATTCCTGAAGGTTCAGCGTCGGCTATTTCGGGACGCTGACCGGGAACTGACTAAAGACGATTACCAGCGGCTTTTGAACACGGCCTATCAGCTTGGGCGGGACCGACTGGGGCTGCTGGTGGAGACCATCGGAGCCACGGGTATCCGGGTCAGCGAAGTAAAATATGTCACAGTGGAAGCCATTCGTCAGGGCAAGGCGGAGATATCCCTCAAGGGCAAGATCCGCACCATCCTGCTGCCGGGAAAGCTCCGCCGCAAGCTACTGAAATACGCGCAGAAACAAAAGATCGCCTCTGGCGCGATCTTTCGCACCAGAAGCGGAAGAGAGCTGAGCCGCCGTCAGATCTGGGCAGAACTGAAAGGGCTGTGCAAGCACGCTTGTGTGGAGCCAAGCAAGGTGTTTCCCCATAACCTGCGACACCTGTTCGCCACAGTCTTTTACCGGGTCTGTCGGGACATCGTCAAGTTGGCGGACCTGCTGGGGCACAGCAGCATTGAGACTACCCGCATCTACCTGGTGACCTCCGGCTCGGAGCACCAGAGAGCACTGGACCGGCTGGGGCTTGTGTCATAATCTCAGAATCAACATTCCGACAAGATGATCGCAAAAAAATAACCTGTTCTACATATTTATAAATAAATTTTACCACAAAGGACACCTGCCTGCAAGAGGGATTCGCCCCTTTGGGCAGCAGAACAGAGCCGGAAAAACGTCAAATTTTATCCGGCTTGAATCCTTGTGCCATTTTTCATGCCCGTGCTCCCCGCACGGGCTCTTTTTTTGCGCTTTTTCCACCGGGTTTCTCGATCTGAGTCAGTTGGGCACGGGATGGAATGTTGATTCTGTGACGAATAAGCCGGCCGCCGATGAATGATCGCCCATATTGGTTTTATTTTGCGCCAGATGGAGAAATCAGGGCACAGGAGGGGCATATGCAGGAATATCTTGTAAATCGGCCAGATGAGGCAACGATGGAACGGCTTTTGAACATCCACACCGTCGATGTTGCTGGTGTGGTCCTGCGCCTTGCGTGGCAGGTAGGGCTGCTGCGCGACGAAATCACAAACCTGACCTGGGATCAGGTCGATTTTGAAAGCTTCCAGATTCATCTACCAGACCGGACCGTTCCCATTGGTGAAACGCTGGCCGACTATCTGCGCACCGTACATAAACGATGGACATTTGTCATTGGAGATCCTGCAAACAACTATGTAGTCTGGTCTGACCGTTATCACAAGCAAATGCAGCCCCAGGCAATTTCACGCATAGTCCGTAAGGCTTTGGATGAGGGAGGGCAGACGGAGGTGCGGCTGATCGATCTGCGTCATGACTATGTAATTCGGCAGTTGGAGCGATATGATTGGGCCTATGTGGCTCGAATTACTGGTACGGAGATCCGGTCACTGCAGCTGCACTTTGCGCAGCATCTGCCGGATGGAAAAGCCGGACCCAAACACATTGATAAATCCGATGAAATCGATGAATTCAGACTTTGGAAGATCCTGCAGGCAGAAAAGGATACTCCTGCAGGCTTGGCTCTGTGGCTCACCTGGAGCATGGGCCTTTCAGCCACCACTATTGTGTTTCTGACCTGGGACCAAGTGGATTTTGATCGAAATGTGCTCTGGCTGCCGGAAGGCGACATTCCCATGACCACCGCAGTCTCTCAGCTCTTGAAAAAGAGATATAAAATCCGGGCGGGGGATCCCCATGTCTTGCTTTCTGCTGAAGCTAAAAGGCCCTTGGACATCTATCGCCTATCCCGCATTGTCAGAACGGCACTGATCCGCGGCGGTATGGAAACTTGGACGTTACGAGACCTGTGGCTTGCCCGAGGTGAGAACAGATGGAGCCAGGCTGTCCTTGGAAAGATCAAACAGGATGGCCCTGTTACGCGCAAAGAAGTAATGGAACTGCTTGGCCTCTCTAAATATTCCGCCTACCAGCGGCTGCACAGAATGGTAAATAAACGACTTCTCATTCGGGTAGGGTGCAAATATTACCTGCCTGGTTCTGTTGTTCCGCCGGAGCAACAGAGCGAGACTATCTACAATTATCTAAAAACAGAGGGCTTTGCCTGCAGACAGGACTTGGCCGACATCCTCCACATCGGTACGAAGCAGTGTGGCATTTTATTGAAACGGGAAGTCGAGTCCGGAAAATTAGTGCGCATTGCCCAGCGATATTATCTCAAAGACTCTCAATCGTTCACAGTGGCGTCTGGCAGCCTATATCAAATCGATTCAACCCAATAAGGAGCGCATTAAAACGGTTAAAAAACGAAATTTTTTGTTTGGTTACAAATGTGTTATAACAAATATCTGATGGAATATGCAAATTATTTCGGTTCGTTAACAAAACCCGGCAAATCGTAGACAGCAGCATTCTCCTGGGGTAAAGTGATGGCGCAGAAAGGAACTTCTGTGGTCCGTTCCGGGCCGGAGCTACGGGAGGAGACAGCCCCGGCGCATATACACCGGCCCGGAGGACGGACTCCAAAAGTCCCTGCAAATTTTTTATAAGGAGGAGAAATCCAAATGAAGAAATTTCTTTCACTGGTGCTTGCTCTGGTGATGACCATGTCTCTGGTCACCGTCAGCGCCGGCGCCGAGGACTTCGCGGATGACGGTGAGATCACCTACAAGGAAGCTGTAGATGTGATTTCTGCTCTCGGCATCGTCGATGGCTACAGCGACGATTCCTTCCGTCCCGATGGAGTCCTGACCCGCGGGGCTGCTGCCAAGATCATCTGCAACCTGATCCTGGGCCCCACCACCGCTGAGGCGCTGAGCGCCGGCACCGCTCCCTTCAAGGACGTGCCTGTCACCAACACCTTCGCGGGCTACATCACCTACTGCT
>NZ_KI271744.1:57826-82977 GCF_000469445.2 Oscillibacter sp. KLE 1745
CGCCAACTGGACCGTGAACGTCATCAAGCAGGCCGTGGGCATTGGCCTGGATGATGGCAACGACAACTTTGTGGGCTCTCAGGCCGTCACCCGTGAGGAGGCCGCCCTGTACGCCTTCAACATGCTGCAGGCCACCATGGTGGAGTATGATCAGCAGAACACCATCGTTGTGGGTGATATCACCATCAACACCACTTCCAGTCGGAAGGATGTTTCCAACACCACGGACACTGACGGCAACATCGGCAGCCGTGATCGCAAGATGCAGTTCGCCGAGCGGTATTTCGGTGATCTGAGCGAGCACGATGGCGACTCCGATGCCTTCGAGCGTCCCTCTACTACCTGGAAGCTGAAGTCCAAGACCATTGGCACTTATGCTGATGAGGCGGATGCGACCTACACCAGCGAGGTCAAGGTGGGCGAGATCTACAGCGACCTGGGCCTGTCTGACGGTATCTCCAAGCAGGATGTCACTCTGTATGTGGATGGTCTCAAGACCACCTACTCTGCTGGCGATGTTGTCCGCGGCAGCCGTCAGAATGTCGGCGACGACGGTGCTCTGCTGGATGTCTATTATGACGAGGACGCTGACACCCTGACTCTGGTTCAGGTCAACACCTATGTGGGCAAGATTGCTGCCGCACGTAAGGCAACCTCTACCCGCGATGCCTATGTGACCCTGGATGTGTCTGATTCCTTCACCGGCCCCGGCGGCACCTATGACACGGACGATTTCTCCAAGGATGATATCGTCTATTACACCTATTCTTACAAGACCGGCGAAAAGTGTGTCGAGTCTATGGGCTTGGCCGAGAAGGTCACCGGCACCATGAGCACCTACACCACTGAGGGTTCCGTGACTGTGGCCGGCACCAAGTATAATGCCAACGTCAAGTCCGCCAACAACATCTACAATCTGGCCACCACTGTGGATCGCAGCAAGGACGTCACCGTCTATCTGGACCCCTATGGCTATGCCCTGTATGTGGATGCTGACACCTCTGTGGAGTACGCCGTGGTCCTGAACTACACCGCCAAGGCCGGTGACTTCAACGACACTGCCAAGGCAGAGCTGCTGTTCACCGATGGCACTCGCAAGACCGTTGAGGTCGATGTGCCCTCTGATCTGACTTCTGTTTCTCCTGGGCCCTATAACTTCAATACAGACACGGATGGCAAGCTGACCAAGTATGATATTGTGTCCTACACGGTGGACAGTGACGATGTGTATAGCCTGAATCTGGTCGCTGATGCTGCGGACGGCAAGGCCGGCGCCAATGTCGAACTGGTGACCAACGGCCGGAACACAATCAATGCTGCTGTGGATAACAAGGCCAATCTGGGCACCAGCCCCAAGTATACTACCGCCGCTGACGGCAAGACCATCTTCCTGGTGGCCGATACCTCTGGCAGCAAGACGGTTTATACTGTTTACGAGGGCTTCGCCAATGTTCCCACTATCAAACACAATGGTGGCACTCCCGGCAAGGTCGCCGTTTTCATGGACAGCACTGGAAATGGTTCTCCCGCTACGGTTGTCTTCATTGAGAAGAACGCCAGCATGACCATGGCCAGCGACAATCAGGACATCATCTACATCAAGGGCAACGGCGCAGGTCAGTCCTACACCTCCGATCTAGGCTACTACTATGAGTATGATGCCTTCATCAATGGTCAGGAATCCACTGTGAAGACCTCTGCCGCATACAGCAAGGATGCTCTGGTGTATGGTCCCATCTACAACGAGAAGGGCATCATGACCGGCGCTCAGAGCCAGGCCCTCAAGGACAGCAATAGCAACAATGGCTTGGGCGGTGTAAGCAATACCGCCGGTACTGACTCCGTTACCAATGACGTCATCAAGCTCGGGAACACCCACTTCGCCTATACCAGTGACGTTGAAGTGTACTTTGTGGATGTGGACGGCAAGCTGGAAGCCAGCACCATCACCGGTATTGCGGCAGATCAGAATGATCAGGTCTTCTACAAGACCAATGACAAGGGTCTGCTGACCGATGTGTATGTCAAGGTTGTGGATGAGACCGAGACTGTCACTCCGGGCGCTGGCGTGCTCTCTGCTACGGCTCTGGCAAAGGACAGTTCTGGTGATCTGGTTGCTTCCGTCACTCTGACTGGCCCTGCCGCAGGCGCCATGACCTTCAACGTCACCGTTGAGCGGTACATGGAGGCTACCAATATTTGGCAGACTGCGGCTACTGGCACTGTGACCGTGGCCACCGGTAACTCTGCTGGACAGAGTGCCGCACTGATTGCCAATGGTTCTCTGATGGACGGTGCTCTGTATCGAGTGACTGCTACCTATAATGGTGGGTCTGTTACTTCCGGTAACTTTACCGCCTAATCAGGCAACTTATTTATCAAAACTCATCTGAGTTGCGATAGAAGAACCCCCGCACCTTTCGGTGCGGGGGACCTTCTCACCCTGCTCATATATAAACAATAAGAAGCTATTCGTTTATTGCAAAAGCCCTCCTCCGTTTTTTCATAGGCCTTGTAGGGCAACACAGCCACCCTGAACGAAGGGGGACTCCATAAAGGTCTTCAGTATTTAGCGCTGTGCTGGCAACGCGGGTGTGTACGTTTCCACCAAAGGCGGTAAGGACATGAATAAGCGACTCTGTCGGGATTACGTATCATTGGCAGAAAGTATCAGTGCCAAGGGAGGCCACAGACTTCCTAGAGCGGGATCGGAAGCGGGAACAGGCGCAGGAAAAACGGGACGAAAGGCACCTGATTAAAGTGAGTTTGAAACGGCACTGTCCGATTTCGAATGCGTGAGACATTCCGTGGAGGATGTGGCGCCCTGGATCTGGAACCTCCAGCTTGAAACTCTGCGGAAAACTGTCGGTAGCCTGGGCTACTGGGACCGGAATCTGATCTAACTCCGATATGACAAGAGCCTGACCATGGAAGAGATCGGGATGATCTACGGTGTATCGAAGGCGGCGGTATCAAAGTGTCTGAAAAAGCTCCACGAACAGATGTAGGACTCTGTCATGAGACAGAGTCCTACAAAATTTTCCCGATTTTGGATTTGTAATTGGGTTCGTTTCTGAGCGTCCTTATCAGTAGAGGGTAATTTTCTGGCACTTGAAAACCTGACATTGGCCGTAGTTAGGAAAACCCGGATCAAAGTACATGTAGGCGTAGCGATGATGAATTTGTTGGGACGGCGTCAAAAGCAGTGGCTGCGTTTCCTGACCGCTGACGTGGTCAACTCCGTGGATAAGTTCATGCAACTGGTCCACCCAAATGATGTCTCCAGTGTTTCGAGGAAGGATGCTGATTGAAAAAATTTCAAGCCCCGGCAAGAAGGCTGCCGGGGCTTGGAATTTTTGAAACGTGATTTAGTGATTTTGCCAACGAACAGAGACGGTGATGTTTTATTGATGAGCTCCCCGCCTACTTATTCACCCAAGAAATAGTTCTCCACTGACTTACTTGTCACCTGATTTACCCCTCTACTTTTTTATGGCAGAAACATATCTTTTGATTCTGACAGAAAAACTGGAGCATCTGTTGGCAAAGCAGACGCTCCAGTTATGGTTGGTCCAATTCAATTTCCGTTGACATACACAGATGGCCTTTTCATTGCTTATGCGGCGCAGTTTTGCGTGTCAACTTCTGTTCTGTGAAGTTCTGGAAGAACCGCACGAGCATGGCCGCGGACTGTGCTCTTATGGTGTGCCTCTGGGGCAATAGCGTTGAGCCCCCGACTTTGGCCCGCGCTACAGATTCCCACACAATCGGACACCTGTTCCACATCGACGTAGTCGGTCAGGTCCGCCTGCTGGCTTACGTCACAGCTCACGGCTCCGGCATATCTGTAGTTTCGTCCTTTCTGGCGTGCACGCCCGCAGTCAGTGCGGGGTGGTGTCCGGTTCGCTCGTTTTACCCGCATTGATTTGCTCACTGAATACACTGAGTATGACTGTAAGCATGGCTCACAGGAGCTTGGCTGACGACCCCTCATAGATACTGACACTCACCGCACCGACACGCAATGTATCGGTATATCCCAAACCGTTCTGATACGGTTGCTGTGGTGCCAACAGTCCAAACTTCTGCTGGACGATGCTGACGAGACCATAATCCCTCGACGCAGATCTGTATAACCGCAGGCAATGTAGAGCTTGTTCACTCCGGCAAAATCGTTCAGCATGACTTCAACGCTTGGTAGAGAGCTGTACCACTTGCGAATCAGTTCCTGCTTAGAGATTTAAAGAGGCTTTACCGGCCTGAATACTTGCGACTAAGGTTTTAGAGAAGATGCATAGCTGCTCCTGCGGTGCCGGAAATTCTGCAAAGCAACTAACTGCTGTGTGCATCAGTTTCCGACTGAATTTTCTGCTGCCCTACCATAAAGGACAAAGACTTTCTTCTGCCAAGCATAGTAGGCATTTGGAGTCACGCCATTTTCGTTGTACCACCACTTCACGCGCTTCACGAACATTCCGTTCTAGTGGTAGCTTGCAACTTTTGACTCCACTCAAAAAGCCCTCGCGGCTAACCTAAAGTTTGAAAAGATGTTTCCCTGCGTATTGTGTGCCGCCTACTTACCATGACTCACCGGCACTATCAAAACCTTTTGATGAACACGGCACCCTGCCCAGGAACTTCGTCGTGTCTGCTCTAGGGGCTGGAAGGGACTGAAATTGTGGTGGCTGGTGTACGATTATCTGGACCGCTGTGACGACGAACAGTCATCCCTGGAGAAAAAGTTCCTCCATATCTTCAAAAAATCCGGCTCCCCCAGCCCAATCCCTGCCAGTATTGGTTCACGGCGTCGAGTCCATGCAAGAAGTGAAACCCACCAAGGAGTTCCGCACCCTGATTGCCAAGTATCCGCCAAATATACGGTCGGCATAGCCGGTGACAAACACCAGATGGAGCCCTGGATTGGCGGACCGCAGCCTCCGGGCGATCTCCGTGCCGGCCAGCTCCCCCATCTCCATATCCAGAAATATCAGATCCAGTTTTCCGATGTGGTGTTCCAGCCGTTTGAGGAGCCCTTCGCCGGAGAAAAACTGTCTCTCCGCCCGCTGACGTTCCAAAATCCGCTCCAGCTTGGACCGAAGCACCAACTAGGCATCATAGACGTCGTCTCAGATGCCGATGCGCAGTATCCTCTTCCTTTCAAAGCCCAATTTTCCGGAGGGGCCTTTTGGCTGCCCGGCCCGGACCGCTACTGGGGCTATTCTATCACGCTTCCCTCACGGTTCCAAATCAAACTTGACATCAAATCTGCTGTTTATGACATTACAGCGGCATGGTCCCCAACTTGGTATTCCTTTTGCCAAAAATGACGGCTCCGTTTGTTACAGCCGCTGGACCGCGGTATGCTGGGATCAACAAGTGGTTCTTCTGCGGCTTCTATCCCGCCCGCTTGACGCTCATCGCCTTTGGTGCGGAATCTGATGTGAATTACAAGAAAGGGATAGTCTGTATGCTGACAGTGAAAAGCCTAAACAAATCCTATCGGGTGGGCAAGGCCACCTGTAAAGTACTCAAGGGGGATTTCCTTTAGAGATGGGCAAAGGAGAGCTCGTGGTAGTTATGGGTCCCTCCGGGTCCGGCAAGACCACCCTCCTGAAATGAATCTTCTGCTATATTCCCTCAGACTCCAGCAGCATCCTGCTGGGAGATACGGAGCTGGCCCGGCTGAACGAGGAATCCCTAGCCGCCGTGCGGAACCGAAAGCTGGGGTTCGTGTTCCAGGACATTCGTTTTCTGGACGGCCTGACAGTGCAGGAAAACATCCTGCTGCTAGCCATCATCGGCGGTACTGTCTCTGCCATGACGGAAGCACGGGCAGATCAGCTGTGCGATGTGTTCGGCATCTCTGCCATCCGCAATAAGTACCCGGCTGAGATCTCCGGTGGCAAAAAACAGCGCACTGCTGTGGCCCGGCCTCTCATCCCCCCTGCTGATCCTGACCGGCGAGCCTACGAGCAACTTGGACTCCAAGTCCTCCCAGACGGTGATCCGCCCCTTCCGGCAGGCCAAGTCCGCCCTAGGCGCCACCATCTTCATGGTGCCCCACGAATCCTTCGACATCTCCTCCTGCGACCGGGTGGAGATTCTCCGGGATGGAGTGATATGGCGAACTCTGGAGCGAGGGTCGCTGGAGCGAAGCACCTTTCAGGACCAGCTGCTGGACGCCATCTGGGACATGGACAAAGAGTGAGGCCATGAAGACATTTATTCAGGTGTACGCCGCCCTGGGGCGAAAAAACAAGGGGCAGTAGCCCGGCTGAGCGGCTGATGCTTTTTCTCCGTGCTGCTGGTCACCGCGTATGTGAGCATGATGCACTCCCCCTACAATCCTCCCGGTGCTTCCGGAGGGCGGCGACAGCGGACAGGTAATGATGATCTTTGCCTTATCTGTCATCGGCTGCGCTGTATTTGCCACCTGTGTCGTCGGCCTTTTCTTCTGGCAGAAGTCCCGGGAAACCGGCGTGTTTCTGGCTCTGGGCGCCTCCCGAAAGCGACTGAAACGGGAACTACGTCGGGATCTGGCAGGTATTTTCCTGGGTTCCTGCGCCACCGGGGTTATCCTGGGCACCCCTTTGGCTTGGGGGCTGTGGCAGGTGTTCCAGGCTCTGGTGGTGGATACAAAGGAGATGCCACTCACCTTCAAACACCTACACCCTGGCCTTCGCTGCCTGTGCAACTGACATGCTCTTCCTTCTGGGAGGCCGGTCTAGCCGTAGGACCAGCATCATCGATGTAGTCCAGGAGCCTCACACCTCCAAATCCATCCGAGAGGTGAAACACTGGTATGGCTGGGTGGGCATCATGTAGTTGACGGCAGGCGGTTTCTGCGGCCACATTGCCCCCACTATACCTTCATCAGAGGGTCTCACCACCGTATTCTATCTGTTTGTGCTAGTAAGACTGTACATGATTTTGCGCGGCATTGCAGCCAAGGGTTGGGGCGGCAGGCAGTATAAATACAAGGACATGGTTTCCGTGTCCCAGATGCGCTTTCGCGGTCGGCAGACCATGCGGAACATGCTGGTGATGACAGTGCTCATCCCCGGAACTTGCCTTATCTCTTTTTCCACCCCAATGCTGGGCACTGGTGCCATGATGGATTATAACGTCCAGCCGGTAGACTATGTCTATTACTTCCGTGCTGATTAGGACATCCCTTAGGAGGACGAGGCCCGCTCTCTGGCGGAGGAATACGACGTCAATGTTGCTTCCTGGACCCAGACCCTATGGCCCGGCTCGCGATAGACCGGACCAGACAAGTGGAAACTGAGGGGACCTTAGGCACTGCCTAGGAGAACGTATACTATGAGTAGGCCAAGTCCGGCCTCTTTCTCTCCGGGGCCTCCTACAATGCCCTCGCCGGGAAAACTCTGGATGTCGCAATGCCGCGCTATGATTGCTTCCAGAACGGTAGACATCCCTACGGCATCTGCTCCGATTTTACCGAAGAATCGGATTTCTGCCGGGGGCTCGTAGCTGGGCCCACTATACATCAAATGGGTTCCGCAGGCAAGGTCCATTCCCTCCTTCTTGGCTGTAAGGAGCACATCATTCCGCAGATCTGTGTCATATACTTCTGACATATCGGGAAAACGGGGGCCGAATTCCCCGGATTTCTGCCGATCAAAGGATTGGAGCCGGAGTGATTGATGTGGTCCTGCAGCAGCATCAACGATCCCGGGGAAAGTCGGGGATGGATACCGCCTGCGGCATTGGTTAAAATCAGCATTTTAATGCCCAAAAGTGCCATCACACCAACAGGGATGGTAAGTACATTCTAGGAATACCCCTCGTAATAATGCAGGCGCCCCCACAGGGCCAGAACAGGGATCGCCTGATGCGTCCCGATCCAAAATTCACTGCAATGTCCTTCAACAGTGGCTTGTGGAAACACAGGTAATTCAGAAAACAAGATTTGACGGCATTTTGCAGTCCGTCGCAAAAGTCTCCAAGACTGCTTCCCAAAATCAGACCCACTTGAGGCTGAAGCGAGCTGTTGGAACAAATGGCCTCCGCCGCCGTATGAATGCAAGCTTTCATATCCATAAGATTCCCTCACATAATATGATGCTTTTTCCGAGAGGTCCGAATATTTGCCAGCACCAGAAGCGTGCAGAAATACGGCAGCATCTGAATGATCTGCGACGGCATTCCCAATGTCTGTAGACGCATCTGAATTGCCTCTGTAAACCCGAAAAGGAGCGAGGCCCAAATACAGCGAACCGGATTCCACCCCGCAAATACAAACACGGCAATTGCGATGAATCCTCGTCCGGAAACCATATCCGAGCTGTAAAAATTGAGCTGAGCAATAGACAAATATGCTCCTCCAATTCCTGCAAGGATACCGGAGGTAAATACCGCCCGGTATTGGATTGCTTTCACACTCAGCCCCAGCGCTTCGATAACCTCCGGATTGGTTCCAGCAGACCGCAGGCGAATGCCCTCCGGCGTTTTATACATGATCACCCAGCATAGAACCGCTATCAGCAAAAAGGCATACAGGAGAATCGTATGTCCGCTAAACACCTCGCCAAGAAATGGGATCTTGGAAATAACGGGTAGCTCAATCGGCTGCAAGTTTGGCGTCAGTGCAGATTTTCCCTTATTCCCAAAAATCGCCACCATAAGGATTGCCACCAGACCGGGCGCAATGGTGTTCATACCTAGGCCGCTGACCGTCTGCTGCGCTTTCAGGTGGATCGAGACAAAACCGTAAATCAGTGCAAAAATGCCCGCGGCCAATGCACCGGCCAGGAGTCCGAAAGCCGCGCTATTGGTCATATAGGCACCTAGCACCGCGAAGAACGCTCCGATGGTCATATACCCTTCCAATCCCAGCGCAATAATCCCGGATCGCTCAGAAATCGCTCCGCCGATCGCTGCAAATCCAAGCGGAACAGACATGCGGAGCGTAGCAGAGAGCACGGAAGCAATCAGGCTCAATTGCTCGTTACACATTCACCGTTTGCCCCCTCTCTTGAAAAGAATCTGGAAGATCGCAGGCGATGCAATCACCACGATAATCACGCCCTGCAAAACATCAATGAGTTCACTGGGGATCTTCATAAACATTTCCATGTACAGACTTCCGGTATGAAGCGCTCCAAAGAGAAGGCTGGACAAAAATACGCCAACAGACGTATAAAGTCCCAATACCGCAATGGAGATCCCGTCAAAGCCAAAACTGGTGGATACCGTTTCCACCAACCGGCCAAAGGTGCTGGCGACTAGGAGCCCTCCCGCAAGACCGGCAAGCGCGCCTGAAACCATCATAGCGATAATGCGGACCCGATCAGGCTGGATGCCTCCTGCTTCTGCAGCCCGGGCGTTCATACCGGCCGCCGTGATCTCGTATCCCAGCTGCGTGCGTTTGAACAGTACCGCAAAGACGACGCAAAGTACGATTGCCAGAGGAAAGCCGTATGTGATTTTGGAGCCGGCTACAATTTCCCCAATGGCCGTTGCGGCAGGGATCGGATCACTCTGAGAGACCGCTCCGTCAGCTCGCAAGGGGCCAGAAACCAGATATGAGGTAAAAAGCTGCGCGATATAATTGAGCATGATGGAGGTCACCACCTCATTTGCCCCGATCCGGATTTTCATAATGGCCGGGACAAATGCCCAGGCGCCTCCAAACAGTATGGAAACGAGAATACATACTATCAAATGAAGCGAACCCGGAAGGAAATCAAGATACAGTGCGGCAACCGCATATCCAATGGCACCCATAAAAAGCTGACCCTCTGCGCCGATATTAAAGATCCCGCTTTTCATTGCCACCATAGCGGCAATGCCGCATAGAATCAGCGGGACACTCTTTTCCAGGGTCGCCATAGTATACCGGAAAGACCCAAACGCACCTTTCAGCAGCGCCGAATATGCACTAAGAGGGTGATATCCGCAGATTTTAATGATGGCCGTGCCGATCAACAACGCGATGATAATCGACAACACAGGTGCCGCAAGTTTTTCAAACCGCTTTATCTTCATCTGTGCCGCCTCCCATATATAAGCCTAACCGATTCGGCGTATATTCCTCACGCTTGCCCTCGGTGACGATATGCCCCTCGTAAATCACGCCGATCCGGTCGCTTAGCTTGAACAATTCATCAAAATCCGCTGTAATCAGCAGGATGGCGGAACCAGCCTCCCGCAGTTTCAGGATGCTCTGATGAATAATCTCTGACACACCAATATCCACTCCCCGGGTAGGGTGCGCAATAATAACCACCTTCGGGTTCCGGTAAAACTCCCGGCCCACAATGAGCTTTTGCTGATTTCCGCCGGAAAAAGAGCGGGCAATATACGTTTCGTCCGCAGGCGAGACATGATATTGTTCAATAATGGAGCGTGCCATCTGCGACACACTCCGATAATCGATCAGTCCCACCGGTGTTTTGACAGAGCGCTGATGCTGGTATCCCAGAAGAACGTTTTTTGCTGCGGGGAGATCCAGGAGCAAACCTCTATCATGCCGGTCGGAATGGATGCAGCCAAGGCCCAGATCAATGAGGGCTCGCACAGATTTCCCGGCAACATTTTGCCCCAGCAAACGGTAGGTCCCGGTCCATCTGCTTTCAATGCCGCTGAGTACCTCCACCAGTTCCTGCTGTCCGTTTCCTTCTATGCCGGCAAGCCCATAGATCTCTCCCTCTCGGATTTCCAGATTCACATCTCTCAAAACAGGAGCATGATCCTGGTTTGTATAGGACAGGCCGGATAGGGAAAGCGCTACTTCCCTGGGATGGCAGGCGGCCTTCTCAAACTTTTCCAGCGCATGGTCGACCATCATTCGCGTCAATTCTTCCGGTGAGGTGTCCTTCTTGGCGACACAGCCAATCATTTTGCCATGGCGCATCACATAGACCCAATCAGCAATCTCCATGGTCTCATGGAGTTTATGGGTGATGATGATGACGGACTTCCCGTCTTCCTTCAGACGGCGGATGACCTTAAACAGCTCCTGTGTTTCCTGGGGCGTCAAAACAGCAGTCGGTTCGTCAAGAATCAGCAGTTTGGCTCCATGGTACAGTGCCTTCAAAATCTCTGTTCTCTGCTTGGCTCCGACAGACAGCTTGCCTACCATCTGCATGGGATCGATCTGCAGTCCGTACATTTCGGAGAGCTCCCGTACCCGATTCGCCGCAGCCTTACGCTGAAAAATTCCAAGTTTCACCGGTTCATTTCCCATCACAATGTTTTCGGCCACTGTCAGATGGTTCACCAGCATAAAATGCTGGTGAACCATCTGGATCCCAAGAGAGATCGCCGCTTTCGGGGACTTCACGGATACTTTTTTTCCCTCGAAATAAATCTCGCCAGACTCCGGCTTGTTCAAACCATAGATGACCTTCATGAGGGTGGTTTTTCCGGCACCATTTTCCCCTAAAAGAGAGATTACCGAGCCATACCCGCAGGAAAGACTCACATGGTCATTGGCAACGAGGCTGCCGAACCGCATGGTTACGTTTTTGATGTCAAGCAAAGCGTCCATTGAAATCCCCCTCATCCGTTTTATTCGGCGTATTCTGCGAGGAACGGGTCCACTTCTTCCAAGGTCGTGGGGAGCTTCAGGCTGCCGTCAGAAACGCGCTGGCTGTATGCAGCCACGTCTGCCATAATTTCATCGGAGACAGGAACGTTGCTGCCTGCGCGCTCTGCCTGCAGCATTCCGTCAGAAATACCGTAGCTGAGCAGTCCGCTCTCCAGAGTCCCATCCAGCGCCTTCTGCGTTGCATCGTAAATCGCCTCGTCCCACGCGCGAGTGCCGCTAGCAATGATGCAGTCCGGAGAGAGCGCATTCTGATTGGTTTCAATACCAAGTGCGTATCCATTCTGCTTTTCAGCGGCCGTGAAAACACCCAGACCGGAACCGCCAGCGCAGGCAAACACGATGTCCGCCCCCTGCTCATAGAGGCTGGTGGCAAGCTCCGTCGCTGTTGTCGGATCGCTGAAGCTTCCCACATAGGAGCGAAGAACCGTCACATCAGGATTCGCCAGGCGTGCACCGGCTTCATACCCGGCGGCAAACTGGTTGATGGTGGCAATATCACTGCCGCCGACAAAGCCGATGGTGTTGTTCCCGCGGCTGTTTTCCAGCGAACCTTCCTTGACGAGGAGTCCCGCCAGAACACCCAACTGGAAGCCGGTTTCCTCTGCCCGGAACACAACGCTGGTCACATTGGAGCCCGCACATTCCGTATCACAGATGATAAAGCTCTGATCGGGGAATTCCTCGCTGACCGTAGTCAGTGCCTCTTTCTGATCAAATCCAATGCAGACAATGGTGCTGTACGTTCCTTCTTCTGCATACAGCGTCTGCAGATTGGGAAAGTCCGCCAGATCAGAGGGCTGCACGACATCCACAGTCACGCCTTCCGATTCATGCATCTTAACGCCGGAATAGACATAATCATTCAGGTTTTGATCGCCCAGGCCACCTGTGCCGGTGATGACAGCCAGCTTACCGGAGGCAGCGGCATCGCCCTCAGCCGCATCTTTTTCGTCAGATACAGAGGCCTCGCCACAGGCAGTTAAAGAAAAAATCATAGCGGCGCATACAAGTACGGAAAAAGCTCTTTTCATAATCGATCCTCCTAAATGTTGTTTTATCAAAAAGCATCTGCTTTATGATCACTTCCAATGTAGCGATTCATTTGCTCCACACGTTCTCGGGAAATACGGATCTTTCCGTGGACAATTTCCAGCAGGTTCTCGTCCGAAAGTCGTCTGACGGCACGATTTACCGTTTTGATATTGATGCCGATCTCCGCCGCAATGGCCTGCCGCGTAACGCGGATAACATATACGCCATCCTCCTCCGGGCCATGGGCATTTATGTAACTCAATAAATAGCGGGCAACCTTGGTGGAACTATGCGTATATAAATTACTCCCCCGCTGCGAAGACGTATCGAACATGGCATCCGCCAAGCCATAAACAATGTAGCGCAGGAAATCAATATCATTGTTTAGGCATTCCTGAAACACTGCCAGGGGAAAACGCAGTGCCATACTGTTTTCTGCGGCCACAAGCGTTACTGCATTGATAAACCTTCCGGAGAGGACTTCCAGGTCAGAGATATACCTCCCCGGCAAGATGTGGGCAAATGTATAATAGTTGCCGTCCTCATACTCCGTTTGAACCGTCAGATCCCCAAGCACCATCAGATAAGCGCATGTCGTCGGCTCCCCTTTTCGGATGACGATCTGATTCTTTTTAAAGCATACCGGTTCCGCAGTTTGGCGCAGCCGGTCAGGGAGAGTCGACAAGCACAAGTTGATCAGGTCTTCCTGCTCCATATTCCCTCCAGTGACAAAGACGCGGCGGTTTTCTGGTGTTTTCATATTATCAAACTCCCCCAATCTCAAAAAAGGACAGATGTCCTATTTTGCCCGCTCCTTCAGCCAAAAAGAATTACCCGATTTTGGTAGGATTGTAAAATTATTGCGGGTATTTCAAAAAAAGGACAAGTGTCCTTTTTTCAATGAAAACATATGTGACATAATAGCACAACAAACGGTCTGAAAGAAGGGATCACATGAAAGTTGCAATTGTTGGCTGCGGCAATATCGCTGCAACCCACGCAAAGGCACTGATTCAGCAAAATCAGGAAATCGTACTTGTCATTGGGCGGGACCAAAGCAAAGCCAAAGCGTTTGCGGAAATTTGGAATATCCCATCACACAGCAACCAATTTACAGATGCTTTGGCAAGCAGTGTGGACTGCATTCACATCTGTACCCCCCCGGCTATGCACTATGAGATGGCAAAGGCGGCCCTGCTAGCCGGAAAGCATGTTATTTGTGAAAAGCCGCTGTGCCTGAACAGTGAACAGGCGCGGGAGTTGTATCAGCTGGCAGAAGAGAGGGGGCTTTTGGCCGCAGTAAATTTCAATGTGCGTTATCACGAGGCCTGTCAGCGGGGGCGGAAGATCGTAGCTACGCCCGGCTTCGGCGCTCCGCGCCTGATCCACGGCTCCTATCTGCAGGAATTCCATATTCTCCCCGCCCAGTACATGTGGCGCTATATCCCGGAGTTCGGCGGCCTCA
Organism: Oscillibacter sp. KLE 1745; assembly: GCF_000469445.2. Taxonomy (NCBI): domain Bacteria; kingdom Bacillati; phylum Bacillota; class Clostridia; order Eubacteriales; family Oscillospiraceae; genus Oscillibacter; species Oscillibacter sp. KLE 1745. Next base: position 71,899 of record NZ_KI271744.1, read on the forward strand.
TGCGGGCAGTCACAGAAATCGGCTCACATTGGATCGACCTGGTCCGTTTTTGGACGGGACTGGAAATCACGGCCGTCTCGGCCAGTTTTGGCTGTTTCCATAAGGACCGGTATAAAAAAGACGGAATGATGTTTGCCGCACCGCAGCCGGGAAGCGAACACATTATAGTGGAATCCGAAGATGCCGCGGTGGTATCCCTGCAATTTTCCAATGGGGCGATTGGTTCCCTCCTCCTCTCAGAGGTCTCTCATGGACGCAGCAACTGCATTAAAATCGAAATCAGCAGCGATGAAAACTCCGTCTGGTGGTGTTCTGAAACCCCCTATCAAATTTATACTGCACAGCAATTTAAGGGTGTCACCTCAGTAACCAATGCCTTTGGTGGCGGATTCCCGGATACATTCTCAAGCTTTTTCGAAGAAGTCTATACATCGCTTCAAAGCGGGAAAGCCGGCAATTATCCAAGCTTTTATGACGGTTATCAGAATGCGGCTGTTTGTGAAGCGATTTATCGGAGTGCAAAAAATCATTCGGAATGGACGGAGGTAACATAAAATGAGTTTGAGCGGAACAACTGTTTTGGTGACAGGTGCCGGCGGTGGAAGCGGTGAAACGACAGCAAGAGCATTTTTGCATGCCGGATATCCGGTCATTGCCGGAGATCTGCAGGTCCCCGTCTGGGAGACGGAGTACGAATCATTGCTCACCCGGGTCAAAATGGACATCAGTCAGGAAGATCAAGTAAATGATGTGGTGCGCTGTGCGGTAGAATCCGGACATCCCATCCAGATTCTGATAAACAACGCAGGTGTGGCCATCGGTGTGCCCATCGAGCAGATGAGTACCGAGATCTGGAACAAAAATCTGTCCGTCAATGCCACGGGGACTTTTTTCTGCACACGGGCGGTTGTCTCCATTCTTTTGGAAAAGGGGCTTCCCGGAAGCATTATCAATATTGCCTCCATTGCCGGAAAGAACGGTTTTGCCAATACTGCTGCTTACTGTGCTTCCAAGGCCGGTGTGATCGGTATGACCCGCGGGCTTGCTGCTGAACTCGGACCGAGAGATATTACCGTAAATGCGATCTGCCCGGGTTCTGTTGATACTCCCATGATCCAGCGCGTCATCAATGGCATCTCCGCAGACACAGGCGAGGATAAGAGTACCGTCCGCCGCCGCATGGAGTCCTCCATTCCGATGAATCGTTTCCAAAAGCCGGAGGACATCGCGGCACTGGCATTGTTCCTGGCATCTGACGGTGCCCGAAATATCAGCGGGGAAGCCATCAACCTTGACGGTGGTGTCGTGCGGGACTGATCCTTCTTCACACATACGAAATTTAATCTTGAAAAGCGGAGGTGTTCTGTTTTACTTACAGAACGCCTCCGCTTTTCAAGATGACATATGGCCTTGGGAGCTTTGCATATCGTGGTATGGAATGAGGCGTTTTGATGATAACGGTAGCATTTGATTCTGCAAATTGAGAACTGTTTATACTGCCCATAAATTTAACATCGTCTGCCTCAGCTTCTTGTACCGCACAACTGTTTGCCTTCTGTTAGACTATCATTAAAAAATTCTTACACCCTTTCTGGGCGTGGCAGTCCTGTCAATCGTATTGGGCCGATCATTCAGCACCCGCCATTTAATAATGCTATCTTCACCTTCTCCCTTCGCCACCATTGCCCCATTCTCCGCAGTAAATGTAATCACAGTCTGTTCCGCCTTTGTCTGAATCGTAGCCGGTAATCTATCCCGCTCACAGCCAGCTTGACCTGCTATCCCACGCACTGGGTCTAAGGTCCCGGCAGCTGCTACCGTTAGGCAGAGCATCGTCGACAGCGCCAGCCTCAATATTTTTTAGAAACCCTTCCATCACATCCTTCCCTTGTTCCTCTTAAATTTCCCGCAGACGATAACAGGCGCATCACGCTCACGGAAAGACCGTAAGCGTAATACGCCTGCATGATTTTCAAGTTTGGACAACACAAAAGAGCAGTGGATTACCTTGCCAGCCTACCTGTGTTAGTATATTGCATCAAATTTATGGTTGACAACCCTTTTTCCGACGTTTAGACGTTTACAGGATTTATTTTATCATCCGCATCCACCGTCCGTTCTCCGTTAATAAAATATCTATTCCCTAACTTCGGAGCAGAGCTGAAAAGACGGCTGCCGGGTTGGCAGCCGTCTTGGTGATTTCGGGAGATGGATACGGAAATGGCGCTCAGTAGAATTCCTTCAGATAGGCATCTACATCCGCCCGGGTGCCGGTGAAGGGGCCGGGGGTCTCCATCTTCAGGGACACTAAGGCGGTGGCGAAGCGGAGGGCGGTGGGGATGTCAGCAGTCAGCCGTTCATTGATGTAGCCGGCAAAGGTGGTGTCGCCCCGCCCGGTCCGGCCGGAGAGGTTTCTGGCCCGGATGGGGCATGTGTAGATCTCCCGACCATCGTAGACCAGCACCTCCGTGTTATGGGTGATGAGAATCTCCTTGGCGCCCCACTGGTAAAGCTGTCTGGCGGCCTCAGCCCGGTCGGTGAGACCTGTCAGAATCTCCGCCTCCGCCGCGTCGGTCTTGAGAAATCGGACATACGGCAGCAGCTCCTTTTTCTCTGCCCAGTCGTGATAGACCATGCCGCCGTTCTCCACCCAGCGCAGCATGGTTTGCACGTCGATGGCCACCATGGCGTGCCGGGCGGCAAAGGGGATCATCTCGTTGGGAATGTCGCCCGCTGCCAGGCCCGCCAGATGCCAGATCGCCGCATCGATATCCGGCACCTCCTCGGTGCGGTATGGTTCGATGACGCTGTCCACGGTGGAGGTGCGCCGCTCCCGGTCCGGGGTGTGGTAGACGTTTTTTGTGACAAAGGAGGTCCTGCTGTGCAGGGGATAGACGGTCACATTTGGGGCTGGGGCGAAGGCGGCGGCCAGGTCCACCTGGGCCGTGTCCGCCTTGGGGAGCACCGCGGTCTTGTGGCCGGTGTTGGCGGCGGCGAAGCCGGAGTAGTACACGGCGCCGCCCACGGCATGGACGGTGGTGCCGTCATAGTCCACATTGGTGTCCTGTGCCACCTCGCCGATGATCAGAGAGTCAAACTGGCTCATTTCTGTTTCTCCTTCCGCATTTCCTCATCCGTGTCCACAAAGGACTGGAACTCCGGGCTCCAGAGGTGGAAACGGTGCTGCCCAATCAAGGTCTTGTAGGCAAAGGAGTCGGCGGGCCTCTCTGGCAGGATCACGCCGGCCCGGGCCTCGTCCCCACTCTGATGGGTGTCGGATCCCGCCAGGCGGTAGTATTCTGGATGGCGGCGGGCCAGCTCTAGAGCCCGGTCATTGTAGTTGTCGTGCCGGGGATTGCCGTTGATGATCTCCGTACCGTGAATCGCGTCCTCAAACACCGTAGTGTTGCCGTCCCGATAGGGGTGGGCGTGGATAATAAGCACCTGGTTATGGAATTTCTGGAAGAACTCCCGGGCGCTCATGCAGCAAACGTAGGGGTTGGATCGCAGCCACGCCTCATCAATGCCGTACACCAGGTAGTCGTTGTCATTTTCGGGAAATCGCAGTTCCGCGCCGAGCAGCACTTGGAAGCCCACCTCGTCGCCCCGCTGTTTGGAGGCGCGGTAGCCGGAGAGATAGTGGTCTATGACCTTATTCCAATCGTGGTCTGTGTCAATCCGGGAGAGGTACTCCGGGTGGAGATGGTCCGTCACAACCAGTCCGGAGAAGCCATGGCGCACATAGCGGTCCACCACCTCCGCCGCCGGCAGGTGGCCGCACTTGCTGGTTTCCGCCGTGTGAGTGTGGGGGTCAAACAGGTATCCGTCCATAAAATGCCTTCTTTCCATGATTCAGACTGTCACGCTCAAACTGCGGGAGGGGGGACAGCGCCTTGGAACAGGGCAGACAAAAGCCGGTTTTTCCACCCAAAAATGCGCGAAAATGCAAACGTTTTCGATTCTGCGACGCAACTCCGCCCGCAAGAAAGAGAAGTACACTTCTGCATTGAAATATATAGAGTTTTGTCAGAAAAGTCAATATAAAACTGCGATTTCTGGACTTTTGGTCAAAATGGCAAAAACAGGGGAGTGTCTTTGGCGGTTCCTCCCCTTGACAGAGAAAAGTAATCTACCATAGAATAAAGACAGAAAATCGAAAACGTTTGCATTCAGTGCATAAGACGAGTGGGCAGCGGATCCAGAGAGCATCTGCCTGTCTGCGGATAAGGAGGAAGGATGAACGAAAAAAGGTACAGGGCCGTCCTGTTCGACTTGGGCGGCACCCTTCGGATTGCGCTGGAGGATGAGCCCTATATGCGCCATGCCCGCAGGAAGATGACGGAGCTGGCGGGGGCACCGCTGCAGGTGGAGGACTTCTATCAGTTGGTAGAAGACCGCTACGAGTCCTATCGCCGCTGGGCCCTGGGAGAGAACAAGGAGGCTGGCGACCGGGAGCTCTGGTGCCGGTGGCTGCTGCCGGACTATGACCAGAAGCGCATTGCCCAGGTCTGCCATGAGCTGTCCTTTGAGTACCGCCAGTCCAAAGGCCGGCGTGTGGTGGTGGACGGCGGGGCAGAAGTGATCCGAACCTTGCACGAGCGGGGATACAAGCTGGGCATTGTGTCCAACCTGATTGGCGAGCACGAGGTGCCCGACTGGCTGGAGGAGGATCGGCTGGCCCCGTATTTTGACAGTGTGGTGCTCTCCTCCGTGTGCCATCTGCGCAAGCCTGGCGCGGAGATTTACCACATTGCAGCCCGGGAACTGGGGGTGGATCTGGCAGACTGCGTCTCCGTGGCGGACAACATCAAGCGAGATATTCCAGGGGCCAAGGCTGCGGGAATCGGCTGCAACATCATCTTCCGGTCTCCGGAGAAGAAGCATCCTGTGGAGTTCACGGAGGAGACGCGGCCGGATGCAGTGATCGATACGTTCCCGGAATTGCTGGAGTTGCTGCCGCCGCTGAAGTGAACGCATCATTTTTTTCAAATCCCGGAAAACGTTTGTGTGAGCCGTTCGGATTTGAATTTTGCAAGACAACGAAATAACCAAAATTAGAATAATTTTATTGGATACTTTATTAAATATGCGGTATAGTTCTTGACAAAAGTATGAACGAATGTTAAATTTGAAATCGCATAGAAACGAAAACGTTTGCGATATTTAACACAAACAACAAGAGGAACTGAGGAGAGAGGGTGCAAGAGGAAGATGAAACCGCAAGAGCAAACGTATTCAAAAAGCCGGCGGCTGAAGAATCAGATCAAGGCAGTGGTGACAAATCCCTACAACATCATCGTACTGATCGCCGTCGTTCTGCTGGTCTATCTGATCGTCCTGCCGCTGCTGGACATGATCGCCACCACCTTTGAGCTGGCCCAGCGGGACATCCGGGCTGTGGGCGGCGGCAAGGCCGGCGACTTTACCCTGTACTACTGGCAGCGGCTGCTGGCCAGTGAGCTGTCCTGGACCATGCTGATCAAGCCGTTGATCAACTCCCTGGTCATCGGCGTCTGCGTGTCCGTGTGCGCCATCCTGCTGGGTTCCATTCTGGCCTGGCTGATGGTCCGGTCGGATCTGCCCTTCAAGAAGTTTTTCTCCCTGGCGGTGATTATCCCCTACATGATCCCCTCCTGGTGCAAATCCCAGGCGTGGCTGTCCATGTTCAAGACAGCGAGGTTGGGCGGCGCGCCCGGCTTCATGGCCTCCCTGGGGCTGGATGTGCCGGAGTGGCTGGCCTATGGCCCTGTCGCCATCATCATCGTGCTGACCCTTCATTATTACGCCTATACATACCTGCTGGTATCCTCAGCACTGAACTCCATCAACTCCGAGCTGGAGGAGATGGGTGAGATCCAGGGCGCGGGCAAGGCCATGATCCTGCGGAAGATCACTCTGCCTTTGGTGCTGCCGGCCATCCTGTCGGCCGTGATCCTGACTTTCTCCAAGGCCATCGGCACCTTCGGAACCATCAACTATCTGGGCTCTCCGGTGCAGTACTACACCCTGTCCAGCCAGCTGTACATGAATATCAACTCCCGGGATACGCAGACCGGATTTGCCATGGCGATCCTGATGATTATTATTGCCTCCATCGCCGTGTTCGTCAACCAGAAGCTGATCGGCTCCCGCAAGTCCTACGCCACCATCGGCGGCAAGGGCGGCCGATCCACCCTGATCGGCCTTGGGAAGGTAGGCAGGCCGGTTATCACTGCGGCGCTGTTCGTGTTCTTCGCAGTGGGCATCATCATGCCAATCGTCATCTTGGTCATGGAGAGCTTCATGCTCAAGGAAGGTATCTACTCCCTGGACAACTTTACCCTCCACTACTGGATTGGCGAATCCAATCCCCAGATTATGGAGGGGCTGCCGGGCATCTTCAAGAATGACGAGTTCATCAACTCCCTGTTCAACTCCCTGCGCCTGACTCTCGTGAACGGCGTGTTCGGCACCATCTTCGGCCAGCTGCTTGGCTACATCACCGCCAAGGGCCGCGGCAGGCTCCACGGCAAGCTGGTGGAACAGCTGGTGTTCATCCCCTATCTGATCCCGTCCGTGGCGTTCGGCGGCATCTATCTGTCCATGTTCTCCCAGCCCCAGCAGATCTTCGGCGTGACCCTGGTGCCCGCCCTGTACGGCACCTTCGCTCTGCTGACGCTGGTGTCCGTGGTGAAGCATCTGCCCTTCGCGGCGCGGGCCGGCACCTCCAACATGCTGCAGATCAGCGGTGAGCTGGAAGAGGCGGCCACCATCGAGGGCGCCGGATTCTTCCGCCGGTTCGTGAAGATTGTGTTCCCCCTGTCCAAAGGCGGCTTCATCTCCGGCTTCATGCTGATCTTCGTTTCCATCATGAAGGAGCTGGATCTGATCATCCTGATCATGACCCCCACCACCTCCACGCTGCCGTACCTGGCGTTCCGGTACCAGAACGGCAACTCGCCGCAGGCATCTGACTGCGTGGCGATTGTGATGTTCTCTATTGTGTTCCTGGTGTATGCGATAGCGAATCTCTCCGGCAAGGCGGACCTGGCCAAGAGCATGGCCGGCTGACGCGGACAGAGAACTGAGAGGAGACGACGAACATGAGCAAGATTGAATTGAAACATATCGATAAATTCTATGGCAAGAACCACGTTCTGAAAGATCTGAACCTGACCATCGAGGACGGCGACTTCATGACGCTGCTGGGCCCCTCCGGCTGCGGCAAGACCACAACGCTGCGGGTGGTGTCCGGCCTGGAAAAGCCCCAGAACGGCTTCATCTACATGGACGGCAAGGAGATCGTCAACGCGGCGGAGGCGTACTACGCGCCCCCGTCCCAGCGGAACCTGAACCTGGTGTTCCAGTCCTACGCGCTGTGGCCCCACATGACTGTCTTTGAGAACGTGTCCTTCGGCCTGAAGATCAAAAAGATCCCCTCCGCGGAGATCGAAAAAATGGTTGCCAGCGCCCTGGAACGGATGCAGATCGGCCAGTACTCCAAGCGGTATCCCACCGAGCTCTCCGGCGGCCAGCAGCAGCGTGTGGCCATCGCCCGCGCCATCGTGTCAGAGCCCCGGCTGCTCCTGCTTGACGAGCCCCTGTCCAACCTGGACGCCAAGCTCCGCGTGGATATGCGGTCCGAGCTGAAGCGCCTGCACCACGACACCGGCAGCACCATCATCTACGTCACCCACGACCAGGTGGAGGCGCTGACCATGTCCACCAAGATCGCCCTGTTCCGTGAGGGCGAGCTGGTCCAGGTGGATAAGCCTCTGGAGCTGTACGACAACCCCTGCGATCTCTATACGGCGGACTTCATCGGCAACCCCAGCATCAACTTCGTGGAGGCCTCGGGCACCGCCGGCGCGTCCGGGCTGTCGGTTGACGGTGTCATGGGCCGCCTGGAGTTCTCCCGGGAGGACATGACGCCTGAAGCGCCCGCCTCCGGCGACCTGAAGCTGGTTCTGGGCATCCGCCCGGAGCAGATCACCATTTCCCGTGAGAAGACCGACGCCGCGCAGGTGGAGGCCCGTGTATACGCCGGAATGCCCGCCGGTTCCGAGACCCTGGTCTCCGTCCGGGTCGGTGAGAAGCTGATTACTGTAAAGGAGCTGGGCTCCACCCATTACGCCGGCGATGAGACGGTCTATCTCTCCTACCCGCCCAATAAGGTCAATGTGTTCGACGCCTCTACCAAACGCCTGATCAAGTACTCCCGCTAAGTGTGCGTTTCCATCATCCGAGCGATCCCGGAGTATCCTGCGGCGTCAGCCGTTGCGATAAAAGAGAGCGATTTGAGGAAGAATGATTAAAGGAGGAAAAGAACCATGTTGAAGCACAAGAAACTATTGAGCGCCCTGTTGGCTGCTGTCATGCTGTTTACTGTGACCGGCTGCGGCGGAACGGATGATGAGGCGGAGGATGCCGGCGCCACCTCCTGGGAGGAAACCGCCAACATCACCGCCACGGACGAGACGGATGAGGAGCTCTATGAGCAGGCCATCGCCGAGGGCGGCGAAGTCACCCTGTACTCCATCTCCTCCCGCTGCACCAAGGTGGCGGAGGCCTTCATGGCCAAGTACCCCGAAATCACCTGCACGCCCTTTGATATCTCTACCAACGACCTGCTGGACAAGGTCACCCGTGAGCACGAGGCCGGCCAGTATGTGGCGGATGTGGTCCATATCAAGGACGAGGACGGCTCCCTGTACAATGAGTATGTGCAAAACAAGATTTTTTACATATATCAGCCTGCCGACATCCTCGCCCATATTGATCCCAGCCTGACAGAGACGCAAACCCCTCTGTACATTGAGCTGACCCAGCTGTTCTACAATGCTGAGGCTTATCCTGACGGTTCCCCTGTCACCAACATCTGGCAGGTGACCGAGCCCCAATGGAAGGGCAAGATCCTGATGCAGGATCCCCTGAATAATGTGGGCTGGGGCTCCTGGATTACCGGCTTCTGCGTGGGTGATACCCCGGATCAGCTGGCTGCCGCCTATGAGGAACTGTATGGCGAGGAGCTGGTGCTCTCTGAGGGCTGCGCCAACGCCGGCTACGAGTTCCTGAAGCGCCTGCGTGAGAATGAGCCGATCTTCACCTCCGCTTCTGACGAGGTCGCCGAGGCTGTCGGCACCCCCGGCCAGTCCGATCCCCCCATTGGTTTCTGCGCCTCCTCCAAGCTGCGCAAGAACGAGGATAACGGCTGGGTCCTGGCTCCCGTGAACCTGTATCCCACCACCGGCATACCCGCCATCAACACCCTGTACGTGGTGGAAGGCTGTGAGCATCCCGCTGCCGCCAAACTGCTGATCCGCTTCATGATGGGCGGCATTGATGGCGATACCAGCGGCTACGAGCCCTTCAACACCCTGGGCGGCTGGCCTGTCCGGGACGACATTGAACCCGCTGAGGGCTCTGTCCCCTATGAGGAGATGAACGTTTCCCCGTTCGATCCCAATTCCATCTACACGGAGTTCATGACCGTCCGTGACTTCTGGCAGATGCTCGGATAACAGCACTTCGGCGATCCTGGCTGCTTCACACGGCCGGCGGACGGGAATCCGTCCGCCGGCTCTCCATTCCGGCCCTCTCAGATAAGGAGATATGCGCATGAATCTATTCATTGACAAGAATCACCGGCGGAAGAGCCCCATTGCCATTGCAGGCTTTTTCGCCACGCTGCTGGACCTCTGCATCTACGGGGTTCTGTATACCCTGCTGGCAGAGCCGCTGTACCGGCAGCTTACGCTGCCCAGCACTGCAGCCACCAACGCCGTGCACACGCTGATCATCGCATTGGCGGGGACGGCAATCGGCAGCCTGCTGTTCCTTCTGCGGGACAAGCGGGTGGCGCTGTTCGGGTTTGTGGGGCTGGCGGTGGTTCTGGTGATGTTCTACTTCGCAGCCTGGATGCTGGATACAGACCAGCGGGCAACCATGGTGCAGCTGATTACCCTGTATGGTGTGGCACCGGCCCTGATCGGAAACGCGGTGGCTTGGCCGGTCTATCTCAAGCTGAGAAAGACCCATCCTCTGCCTGTGCAGAAGACTCTGCAGGAGGAGATGCGGGAGGCGGCCGGGACCAAGGCTGATGCCGCCCCCAAAGCGCATCCTGCTGCCCCGGCTGCTGAAGAGCGGCCCCGGCGGTCTCCCCAGGAGGATGCCATGCTGTTGTTTGAGGACGGAGAGGATGCCGGCTGCCACCGCCGGCGGAATACACACGGAAAGGATGAGGATTCCTGATGCTGACAACCGTTTTATTTGATATGGGCGGAACTCTGGAGGATATTTGGTACAACGAGGACACCCAGCGGGCGACCTGCCGCAGGCTGCTGGAGGTCCTGCGGGCCAACGGCCTGGAGCCCGGCTGCCCGGACGATGTGTTCTGGAAGCGGATCACGGACGGCGTAAAGGCCTATAAGCAGTGGAGCGAGGGGAATATGCTGGAGAAAAAGCCGGAGGAGATTTGGCCGGACTGGTATCTTCGGGACTTTGCCTTTGACCGGGAAAAGCTGCTGCCCATCACCGAGGAGCTGGCCAACCTGTGGGAGGTCACCTTCTACCACCGGGAGCTCCGCGACGGCGCGGCAGAGATGCTGCAGGCCCTGAAGAGCCGGGGCTACCACCTGGGCGTTATCTCCAACAACGCCTCGCTGTACAATGTGTTCCGCGTGCTGGAGGACTACGGCATCCGCGGCTTTATGGAGGATGTAACGGTCTCCAGCGTCACCGGTTATCGCAAACCCCATCCGGAGATCTTCCGGATCGCCCTGCGGCAAATGCAGGCAAAGCCGGAAATGTGCGTCTATGTGGGCGACACGGTCTCCAGGGACATCATCGGCCCCAAGCAGGTGGGCTTTGCCAAGGCCGTGCAGATCCGCTCCTTCCTGTCGGAGCAGAAGGATGTGCACGTGGCCGCGGATGCGGCACAGCCGGACAAGGTTATCGGAACACTGATGGACCTGGTGACTTGGCTGGACCAGATCAATCCAGAGCTGGCCCCCGCCCCCGGCGCATAACCACTCATTTAATTTGCTCACTTTACTTTTTTCTCTTTCTTGCGGAGAGGCGCCCCGGCTGAATGGCCGGGGC
>NZ_KI271745.1:0-3135 GCF_000469445.2 Oscillibacter sp. KLE 1745
GGCGGCCATGGCGAGGGCCTCCTGTGCCCGCAGGCGCTCCGCCTCGTTCTGGGCGCCGCCGGCCTGTTCCGCCATGGTCTGGGCGGTCTCCAGCAGGGCGGCCAGCGCACCGTTCAGCTCCCCGATCCGGCGGTCGATCTCCGCCACCCGGGCTTCCTGCTCCTCCGCCTGCTTCGCAAGGCCGCCGGAACGGCTCTCCGCCTCTGCCAGCTCCGCCTCCGCCCGCTGGATGTTCTCCCGGTTGTGGGTGACGGTGCTCTCCAGCACGGCGGCGGCGGACTCCTTCTCCTTGATCTGCTCCTCCAGAACGGCGGACTCTGTCCGGACACGCTCAGCCTCCATGTCCTTCTCCCGCATCCGCTCGCTGTACCGCTCCCCCTCGGCATAGAGAGCGTCCAGAGCGGCGCGGGCCTCGTCCCGCTGGGACTCTGCGGCGTGAAAGTCCGCCTCCAGCTTCCGGGCGCCCGCCTTCAGGGTGTCCAGGTTCTCCAGCCAGACGGAGATCTCCAGAAGGCGCAGCTCATCCCGGAGCACCAGATACTTCCTGGCCTTCTCCGCCTGCTCCCGCAGGGGCTCCACCTGAAGCTCCAGCTCGGCGATCTTGTCATTGATGCGGACCAGATTCTCCTCCGTCCGCTCCAGCTTCCGCTCCGCCTCCTCCTTCCGGTGGCGGAATTTGGAAATGCCGGCGGCCTCCTCGAAGATCTCCCGCCGCTCCCCGCTCTTGGCGGAGAGGATCTCATCAATCTTGCCCTGGCCGATGATGGAGTAGCCCTCCCGGCCCATGCCGGTGTCCAGGAACAGCTCCGTCAAGTCCTTCAGCCGGACAGACTGGCGGTTGATGTAGTATTCGCTTTCGCCGCTGCGGTAATAGCGGCGGGTGACGGACACTTCGCTCTCCTCCATGGTGGGGAAGATGTGCTCCGTGTTGTCCAGCACCAGCGTCACCTGGGCAAAGCCCACCTGGCTGCGCTTCTCCGTGCCGCCGAAAATCACGTCCTCCATCTTGGCGCCACGGAGGCCCTTGACGCTCTGTTCCCCCATCACCCACCGGATAGCGTCGGAGATGTTGGACTTGCCGGAGCCGTTGGGACCCACGATGGCGGTGATGTCCTCGCCGAAATTCAGGACCGTCTTGTCTGGAAAGGACTTAAACCCCTGGATTTCCAATGCGCGCAGATACAAACTCTCACCTCATTCGGCCTCTCAGCCAGATCACATACTATAACTAGTATAGTATAGCAAAGCCACTCCCCTATTTCAAGGAAAAATCTCCAGGTTCGGCGGCTCCAGCCGGAGCTGGGCCGTTATCCTCGAAACAGATCTCGCTTTTTCCATTTTTTCATGTTATTCTTTTGAAAAAATAACGAGTAGAGGAGGGAGTCCGTGCGAGAAAAAAGCCCCCGGCTGATCGTGACGTTTCACACCACTGCCGGGGCCATCGCCACAGAGCAGCTCTGCCGCCGCCTGGGGCTGGAGGGCAAACTGATCTCCGTTCCCCGGTGCATCACATCCGACTGCGGCATGGCCTGGTCCGCGCCGCCGGAGCTGCGGGAGCACCTGGAGACCCGGCTGCAGGAGGCCGGGATCGAGACAGCCGGTTTCTATGAGCTGCCCCTGTGACGATTTTCATCCCAGCGCCGAAGAGAGTGAGGAGTGTATTTATGAGAGAAAAGAGTTGGTTTCGGGAATACGGATTGATCTTGGCGGCGGGCGTGGCCGTGGGCATTGCCGCCCTGATCCTTACCGCCTCCGGCAACCCCAAGAACATGGGCTTCTGCATCGCCTGCTTCCTGCGGGACATCGCCGGCGCCCTGGGGCTCCACAGCGCCGCCAATGTGCAGTACATCCGGCCGGAGATCATCGGCATCGTGGTGGGGGCCGCGGCGGCAGCTCTGGCTGCCAGGGAGTTCCGGGCAAAGGCCGGGGCCTCTCCCGCCTGCCGGTTTGTGCTGGGGATGTTCGTGATGATCGGTGCTCTGGTGTTTCTGGGCTGCCCCCTGCGGATGGTCATCCGGCTGGGCGGCGGCGACCTGACTGCCGTTGCCGGGCTGGTGGGCTTCATCGCCGGGATCCTGGTGGGCGTGGTATGTTTAAAGAAGGGTTTCTCCCTGGGCCGGGCCTATCCCGTCCGCATGGGCGAGGGGTTCGTCCTGTCTGGGATCCTGATGGCGCTGTTGGGGCTGCTGCTGTTGGTGCCCACCCTGCTGAAGTTCTCTGAGGCGGGCCCCGGCTCCATGCGGGCCTTCTGGGGGATCTCCCTGGCGGCCGGTCTGGTTGTGGGCGTGCTGGCCCAGCGGAGCCGGCTGTGCATGGCCGGCGGCATACGGGACGCTGTGATGCTGCGGGACTTCAAGCTCCTCTCCGGCTTCCTGGCCATCTGGGGCACGGTCACCATTGGCAATCTGGTCCTGGGATCCTACAGCCTGTCCGCACTGTCCCAGCCCATCGCCCACAGCCAGTACCTCTGGTCCGCCCTGGGCATGGCCCTGGCGGGCTGGGGTTCCATCCTGCTGGGAGGCTGCCCCCTGCGACAGTTGATTCTGGCCGGTGAGGGCAACGGCGACTCCGCCGTGACCGTCCTGGGCATGATCGTGGGCGCCGCCGTCTCCCACAACTTCGGTCTGGCCGGCGCGGCGGATTCCGTGGCGGAGGACGGCACCTATGTGGTCGGCGGCATCGGCACTGCCGGCATGGCGGCGGTGGCCATCGGATTCGCGGTACTGCTGGCCATCACGGTGACCCATTTGCCGAAAACGGAGGCTGTATCGCGTGATTGAGCACACAATGTATGAAAATCGTCTATCGCCCTGTCCTGACAGGCAACCGGCGATGGCGGAAAATTTTCCCATTTTGCACAGGGAAAATCCTTGAATCTGTGCCGCATATCGCGGCGAAAGGGGAATTTGATATGGTAGATACCCGCGGATACATCTGCCCCACCCCGGTGCTGATGGTGCAGAAGGCCTTGAAGGATCGGCCCGCCACGGTGGAAGTCCTGGCGGAGGCCGGCGCAGCGGTGGAGAACATCACCCGCTTCGCCCACTCCCAGGGCTATCAGGTCAGCAAGACGGCGGACGGACCGGACTGGAAACTGACCCTGACGAAATAAAAGACAGGCGGGGAGCCCGTAGG
>NZ_KI271745.1:3235-11808 GCF_000469445.2 Oscillibacter sp. KLE 1745
CGGGGAGCCCGTAGGCTCCCCGCCTGCCGTTTTTCCTGTCCCGCGGTCTGAGGTCAGGATGTCTCCCGCTTTCCTTTGGCCTCCTCGATCTGGCGGTAGAGGCACTGGAGTCCGTCAGAGAGGCCGCCCACCTGGTCGATGATGCCCAGGGACACTGCCTCCTCTCCATAGACCACGCTGCCAACGTCGGCGGCCATATCGTCCTTTTTCAGCATCAGGGCCTGGAACTTCTGAGCCGTGATCTGGCTGTGGCTGGAGACGAAGGCCACGATCCGATCCTGAAGCCGCTGGAAGTAGTTGTAGGTCTGGGGGGCGGCGATGACCGTGCCGCTCATGCGGACCGGGTGGATGGTCATGGCGGCGCTGGGGACGGCAAAGCTCCGTCGGGCAGCCACTGCCAAAGGCACGCCGATGGAATGGCTTCCTCCCAGGACGATGGAGACCGTAGGCTTTGTCATGCCGGCGATCAGCTCCGCGATGGCAAGGCCCGCCTCCACGTCGCCGCCCACGGTATTCAGCAGGAAGAGGACGCCGTTCACCTCCTCGCTCTCCTCCAGCTTGGCCAGCAGGGGCAGCACATGCTCGTACTTGGTGGTCTTGGCACCGCTGGCGGCGGTGTTGTGGCCCTCGATCTGGCCGATGATGGTCATGCAGTACACGGAGCCGTGGGGTGTTTTGGTCAGGGCGGAGCCGAAGTCCACGATCTGCTGGGCGCCGTCCTTTCCGCTCTCGTCATTTTCCTCTGTGGTGTCCGCAGGTTTGGTGCGTTCTGTCATGGTAAACCCTCCTTTTCCCCGGTATTCTCTGCAATTTTATGAAAAGTACGCGCTGGACTTTCTTTTTGCCGGTTCCTGTGATATGATAAAACATCTAAAGTATCTAATCTCCTACTCTGGCCCTTCTCAATAAGGAGATTCCTATGAAACAGCATTTTCAAATCCCCTGGGCTCAGATCCTGATTGTTTGCGCCGCTCTAGTTATGGCTTTTGGAATGGGGGGCTCTGTTCAGGTGGAGCAAGAAGCGGTGGGGCAACGGGAAGCCTTCCGACGGAGCCTGCAAATGCTGGACCAGTACCTTTGTGCCCTATCTGAGGATCTGGGTGATCCGGATATTCTTGCCCTGGAGGCTCCCTTGGAGGATGATCGCATTCAGGAAAACCTAGTCCGGGTGCGGCGGACCTCTGTTGCCCTCAAACAGGACTATGTCTCCAACGCCGGGAGAGAGACTTCCCCGCATCCCCACGTGTATCTCTATCTCTTGGCACTAGAGGAAACGCTATTGGAGAGCAATTATCTGGATCTGGAGGCACTTTCTCAGATACTGACTATCTGCCGTCCCCTGTGGGATATTGAAACTGGACTTTCCTACAAGGAGATCATGGCCCAGCTGGAGGAAAACGTCACCTCCGGGGACTACCAGGACGCCTTGGAACTGCTGGGGATCAGCGATATGATACCAATTACCACCCAAGGAGGAACATAACTTTGGAACAGAACAAACAGCGCATTGTGGTGAAGGTGGGCACCTCCACCCTCACCCATAACTCCGGCGCGTTGGACCTTTGGAGCATGGAACATCTGGTGCGGACCCTGGCGGATCTCCAGGGCATGGGGCATGAGGTGATCCTGGTGTCCTCCGGTGCCATCGCTGTCGGCACCGCCAAGCTGGGGCTGTCCGAGCGGCCGAAGGAGCTGCGGATGAAGCAGGCAGCCGCTGCGGTGGGCCAGTGCCGGATGATGCACATTTACGACAAATTCTTCTCCGAGTACAACCGCTCCATGGCCCAGATCCTGCTGACAGGAGATGATGTGGAGGACCCGGAGCGGGCGGAGCACCTGTCCAACACCTTCTCCGCCCTGCTGGAGATGGGGGTCATCCCTGTGGTGAACGAAAATGACTCCGTCTCCTCCGCCGAGATCGAGACCGGACGCCATAAGGTCCTGGGCGATAACGACACCCTCTCTGCCATCGTGGCGGAGCTGTGCCGGGCGGATCTGCTGGTACTGCTCAGCGACATCGATGGGCTGTACGACGCGGACCCCAAGACTCACCCGGAGGCAAAGCTCCTCCACCAGGTGACGGAGCTGACGCCGGAGATCCTGGAGATGGCCGGCGGCGCCGGCAGCTGGCGGGGCACCGGCGGCATGGCCACCAAGCTCTCCGCTGCCCGCATTGCCATGGAGGCCGGGTGCGATATGGTCATCACCAACGGCAGCCGGATGGAAGACCTGTACGGCATCGCGGAGGGGAAGGACATTGGAACGCGATTTGTATCGGGGAAAACTAGGAATTGATGGATTGCACCCCCAGCGGAATGATTTGAAATTCGTCCGGATCCGCCGGACCCCTAAATTTCCAACTCCTAATTCCTCTTTCAAGAAAGGTGTGACGATATGACAGCATTACAGCAGCAGGGACAGGCGGCAAAGGCCGCCACCTACGTTCTGGCCACCGCCGGGACGGCCAGGAAAAACGCGGCGCTGAATGCCATTGCGGACGTTTTGACAGAGCGGCAGACAGAGTGGCTCTCCGCCAACGCAGAAGACGTGGCCGCCGCGAAGGAGGCGGGGATGCGCCCCGCCATGCTGGACCGGCTGACCCTGACGCCGGAACGGGTGGCAGGCATCGTGGACGGCGTGCGGCAGGTGGCCGCCCTTCCGGATCCCATTGGCAGAGTGGACAAGATGGAAACCCGGCCCAACGGCCTTATCATCGGCCGGCGGCGGGTGCCCCTGGGGGTCATCGCCATCATCTTTGAGGCCCGGCCCAACGTCACCGTAGACGCTGCGGCGCTGTGCCTGAAGTCCGGCAATGTGTGTATCCTCCGGGGCGGCAAGGAGGCCATCCGCTCCAACCGCTGTGTGGCGGAGCTGATGCGTCAGGCCCTGCGGTCCGTAGGTCTGCCGGAGGACTGCATCTCCCTGGTGCAGGACACCAGCCACGAGACCGCCAATGAGCTGATGCACCTGGACGGCTATGTGGACGTGCTGATCCCCCGGGGTGGCGCCGGGCTGATCCGGGCCGTGGCCAAGGAGGCCAGCGTA
Source organism: Oscillibacter sp. KLE 1745 (assembly GCF_000469445.2). Classification (NCBI taxonomy): domain Bacteria; kingdom Bacillati; phylum Bacillota; class Clostridia; order Eubacteriales; family Oscillospiraceae; genus Oscillibacter; species Oscillibacter sp. KLE 1745. The sequence continues at coordinate 6,281 of NZ_KI271745.1, forward strand.
CCAGTGATCCGCACCGGCGAGGGCGTGTGCCACATCTATATCGACGATGAGGCAGACCTGGACATGGGTGCCAGCATCCTCTTCAATGCCAAGTGCTCCCGTCCCTCTGTGTGCAACGCCGTGGAGTGCGTGCTGGTCCACCGGGACGTGGCGGCGGACTTCTGGAAAAAGGCCCTTCCCCTTCTGGATGAGAAGGGCGTGGAGCTGCGGGCGGACCCGGAGGCCCTGGAGATCCTGGGCACCCGGGCGGTACCGGCAGAAGACAGCGACTGGGACGCCGAGTACGACGACTACATCCTGGCTGTCAAGACGGCAGGCGGCATGGATGAGGCCATCGATTTCATCAATGCCCACGGCACCCAGCACTCCGAGGCCATCATCACGAAGAACTACTTCAAGGCCCAGCACTTCCTGGACCACGTGGATGCGGCGGCGGTGTACGTCAACGCCTCCACCCGGTTCACAGACGGCGGCGAGTTCGGTCTGGGGGCGGAGATCGGCATTTCCACCCAGAAGATGCACGCCCGGGGCCCCATGGGACTGGAGGAGCTGACCAGCTGCAAGTACGTCATTTACGGTGAAGGACAGGTGCGGTAAGCGCCTGCCGGAAGTTAAAACGCCAAGAGGGGATGGTCTCTATGGCGGCGATCATTCTCTCCCTGCTGGCTGCAGCGCTTCTGTCGACCGTGCTGCTCATCCCCGCCGGACACCTGAAGCAGGCGCTGGGCATCCCGTCGGCGGTCTGTTCCGCTGCGGCGATGGGGCTGTACCTGCAGATGCGCACTGTCTCCGGCGGGCCTGGTACCGGAATAGCACTGGTGCAGCTGTACCTTCCCTGCGCTGTTTACGGACTGGTGATCCTGGGCGGCGCGGCCCTGGGTCCGACAGGATGGTGCTGCGGAAAAAAGCGAAGCTGAACATCTGATTCTGATTTGAAAAAAGAGGTTGATGCACAATGGCGACATTTGGTTTTATCGGCACCGGAAATATGGGCGGCGCCCTGGCCCGGGCGGCCCGCAAGCGGCTGTCCGGCGGGGAGATCCTGTTGGCGAACCGCTCCGCCGCCAAAGCGGAGGCCCTGGCCCAGGAGCTGGACTGCCGGGCTGTGGACAATGCGGCGGTGGCCGCTGGGGCAGATTACATCTTCCTGGGCGTGAAGCCCTATATGGTGGCAGGGCTGATGGAGAAGATCGGCCCCGTGCTGGCGGCGCGGAAGGACCGGTTCGTGCTGGTGTCCATGGCGGCGGCCCTCACCATCCCCGACCTGCGGGAGCGGGGCTGCGGGGACTGGCCCCTGATCCGCATCATGCCCAATACCCCCTCTGCCATCGGGGAGGGCGTGATCTTCTACACCTGCGACGGCGTCACGGCGGAGGAGGAAGCGGCGTTCCTGGAGAACATGGCAGGCGCCGGGCGGCTGCTGCCCCTGGACGACCATCTGATGGACGCCGGCAGCGCCGTGGCCGGCTGCGGACCGGCCTTTGTGGACCTCTTCATCGAGGCCATGGCGGACGGCGGCGTGGCCTGCGGCCTCACCCGTCCCATGGCGATGGAGTGCGCCGCCCAGACGCTGATCGGCGCCGCGCGGCTGATGCTGGAGACGGGCCGCCATCCCGGTGCGCTGAAGGATGCGGTCTGTTCCCCCGGCGGCGCCACCATCCAGGGCGTCCGGGCGCTGGAGGCCGGCGGGTTCCGCAGCGCAGTGATGGAGGCGGTCATCGCCGCCTATGAGAAGAGTGCGGAGATGAAGTGAACGGTCCGTGGCCGGAGGCAGCTGCCTCCGGCCACGGCATTTTTTGTCCGCCTGCGGGACTTGCCAGCAGACGGCGAGATGTGGTATGATCGTTCTCCCATCTTTTTGACAGGAGGACATGTATGGCACGGGACATCATCTTGAATCTGGCAATCAGCCTGGATGGCTTCATTTGCGATGAGGACGGCGGCTTCGCATGGATCAGCGGCCAGGGAGATGTCCGGGCCGACACGGCGGACCACTTCGACTTCGACGGCTTCCTGGCATCCTGCGACACCATCGTTATGGGTCGAAAGGCTTATGAGGACTGCCTTAGTTCTCTGCCCGAAGCGGCGGAAAAGCGATTCCTGGTGGCCTCCCGGACACCTCGGGCGCCGGAGGGCAGGGTTGTCTTTCTCTCCGCCGATGTGGTGGCGGAAGTTCTGGCGCTGAAGGACCGGCCCGGCAAGCACATCTGGCTGTTCGGCGGTGGAGAGCTGGCCTCCGACTTCATTCGCGCCGACGCCGTAGACCGGTATATCGTCGGCATCCTGCCGGTGATCCGGGGCAAGGGCCGGCGGCTGTTTCAGGAGGGGATTCCGCCGGTGGAACTCCATCTGGACCGCTGCACGGTCTCAGACGGCATCCCTATTCTGGAGTACAGCCGGCGGGGCCGGTAAGGCAGATAGACAACAGCCGCAGGGAGCGTTCCCTGCGGCTGTTGTTTTGTGATTTGAGAAGATCTGACTTCTGTCGCTCAGGCAGCGGCGTTGGCGGCCCGGTACAGGAAGGTCACAATCTGGCCCCGCTGGCAGACGGTGTCGGGAGAGAACGTGCTGCCGTCACCGGTGCCGAGGGTGACGCCCTGGGCCACGGCCCAGTTCACCGCGGCGGCGTAGTCCGCGTCAGCGGCCACGTCGGTGAAGGAAGCGGCAGCAGCCTCGGGGCTGTCGGCGGCAACCCACATGAAGTACACCGCCATGGCGCGGGTGCAGCCCGCATAGGGATCAAAGGTCTCGCCTTCCACCAGGCCCTGCTCACTGGCCCACTGGACGGCCTTGAAGAAGTACAGGCTGGTGTCCGTCACATCGGTATAGGCGGGTTCCGTGCTAGCAGGCTCCGGAGAACCGGCGGCGCGCCACAGATAGGTGATGATCTGGGCACGGGTGCAGTTCTGGTAGGGAGAGAAGGTGGTGGCGGTGGTGCCGTTGGTGATGCCCTCGTCCACGGCCCACTCAATGCCGTCATAGTAGGGAGAGGTCGCCGCCACGTCGGTGAAGGCCAGGCCCTGGTCAACAGTGATGCGGCCAGCGGGCTGACCGTAGGCCTCTTCGGTGACGGTGCCCTTCAGCTCGTCGGTGATGTAGTCCATGACCACCTCGTCCATAGAGAGGCCCAGGTCATAGTTGACGGAGGCAGCCGCGAACGCATAGTAGGTGTCGCCGCCGGCGGCCATGAAGTCGTTGGTGGCGATGGTGTAGGTGGCGTTGGCATCAAAGGGCTCGCCGCCCACGGTCTCGATGGTGACGCGCTGGATGCTCTTGGGGCCGTAGTAGGTGGAGCCGGGATACTGCTCGCCCTGGTCATAGGCCTTGGTGGTGTCCACGGTGAACTCGATGCCGCTCACCTGGGGGAAGCCGCCGATGGAGGTGGGCGTGCAGTAGGTGGAAGCCTCCAGAGCCTCCAGCAGCTCGGCGCCGGTGACTTTCACGATGGAGAGGGTGTTGCCGAAGGGCAGCACAGTGTTGATATCCTTCTTGGTGATGTCGCCGGCGGCGATGGAGGCGCGGATGCCGCCGCCGTTGGTGACAGCCGCGTCCACCTCAGTGCCCTCACGCTCGGCGCCCCAGACCAGAGCGTCGCAGATCAGGTCGCCCAGGTTGGTCTCCTCGGTACGGTTACCGGGCTCCTTCTCGCCGTTCAGGGCCACTTCGGTCTTTGCAAACACCGTGCCGTATTCCTTGTCGATCTCCGCCTGGATCTTGGCGGCGCGGGCAGCCACATCAGCATCCGTGGCGGTCAGGTCGGCAACGGGGGTAGTGGCGGTGGTGATGGTGCCGTCGGCATCGATGGTGACCACGCCCACGCTCTCCAGCTTGGTGCCGGTAGAGGTCACCAGAGTGTCGCCCACCTTCCCGGTACCGCCAGCGGCGGCCTTCACGTCCTCAAGGGTGGAGTGAGAGTGGCCGTCGATGAACACGTCGATGCCGTCCACCTTCTCCAGCAGGTCGATGGAGCGGTTGCCGGTGGACTCGGCATCGATGCCCAGGTGGCCCAGGCAGATGATGTACTCGCAGCCCTCTGCCTCCAGTGCGTCCACCTGATCCTGCGCGCAGTCGAACATCTTATCGCCGGCCAGGAAGGTCACGCCCTGGATCTTGGCGGGGTGGGCCTTGGTTGCGGTCTCCGGGGTGTCCAGGCCGAACACGCCGATCTTGGTGCCGTCGGGCGCGGTGAAGACCACGTTGTCCTCAAAGGCCACCTGGCCGTTGTACAGGACATTGGCGTCCACGATGGTGAAGTCGGCGTCCGCCTCCAGATCCTTGAGGTTCTGGTAGCCGTAGTCGAACTCATGGTTGCCCATGCTGGCCACGTCGTAGCCGGCCAGGTTCATCAGCTCCACGGCGGTGGCGCCCTCAGACGTGCTGACGGTGGGATCGCCCTGGATGAAGTCACCGGCGTCCATCAGCAGGACGTAGGCGCCGCGGGCCTCGTAGGCGTCCTTCAGCGCGGCCACTTTGGCATAGCCGCTGATGGCGCCATGCACATCATTGGTGTGCAGGATGACGATGTCGCCGTCCAGATCCTGTGCCGTCTCTTCCGCCGCATTGGCGGTGACGGCCAGGGAGAACGTCATGACCACCGCCAGCAGCAGGGACAAGACTTTCTTTTTCATTCTGTTACCTCCTCTGAAAGCGCGGGAGATGACCTCCCGTGGTATGGATATAGTATAGCACATCTGGAAAAAATGGACAGAGGGGACTTCGCGGATTTTTCGAAAAAAACCACCAGAAATATCCCACGTTTTTTGTAGAAGAAGCGCAATTTTTTTCTACCCGCACTTCTGGCATTCCCTTGCGGCGGGTGTTATACTGAAAAAAAGCGTCTGCCGGAGCTTCCCGGCAGCCTGCCGCCGGGCGGCCGCATCGTGCCGCAGACACACAAGGAGGTATATTTATGACCACATTGCTCAGGGGCGGGACCATCATCACCGGTGCCGGACAGCGGCGGGCCGACCTGCTGCTGGACGGGGAGAAGATCGCCTGGGTGGGCCGGGGACCTCAAGCCGCAGACCGGGAGGTGGATGTCTCCGGCTGTTTCCTCTTCCCCGGCTTTATCGACGCCCACACCCACTTTGACCTGGATGTGGCGAACACCACCACGGCGGATGATTTCTGCACCGGCTCCCGGGCGGCCCTGCGGGGCGGCACTACTACGGTCATCGACTTCGCCTGCCCCAACAAGGGCGAGTCCCTGCACCACGGCCTGGACCTGTGGCATCAGAAGGCGGACGGCAGGACTTTCTGCGACTACGGCTTCCACATGACCATCGACGACTGGAACGAGTCCATCCGGGCAGAGCTGCCGGACATGTTCGCCCAGGGCATCTCTTCTTTCAAGATGTATCTCACCTATCCCGCCATGATGATCGGCGACCGGGACATCTACTGGGCACTGAAGGAGCTGAAGCGGCTGGGGGGCATCGCCGGCTTCCACTGCGAGAACGCCGGTGTCATTGACGGCATGATCGCCGAGCGGAAGGCCGCCGGAGAGCTCTCCCCCGCCTCCCACCCCC
>NZ_KI271746.1:0-1121 GCF_000469445.2 Oscillibacter sp. KLE 1745
CCAAACCCCGCGGGCGCCTTATTAGACAAAGCCGCCGCAACGGTCTCCGCCTCCGGCTCTCCGCTCACCGGGATCTGTGTGGCGTTGTAGTCCCCGGACTGGGGCATCACCGCACCGGTCCGGCTATTGAAGGAGGCCACACCGTTTTCTCCCGCCGGACCGGTGGGGCCTGTGGGACCAGCCGCTCCGGCGGGCCCCGTTGGTCCTGTCGGGCCTACCGCGCCGGCCTGTCCGCCGGGCCCCGTTGGTCCTGTCGGGCCGGTGGGGCCGCCTGCCGGTCCCGTGGGCCCCATTGGCCCCGCGGGACCTGTGGCTCCGGTTTCTCCTGTCGGGCCTGTCGGTCCCGTTGGCCCTGCTTCTCCGGCGGGGCCTGTCTGCCCCGGGGCTCCTGTGGGGCCGGTGGGACCCGCCGCTCCGGCCGCGCCTGTCGGTCCAACCGGCCCAGTTGGTCCGGTTTCTCCAATGGGACCTGTCGGCCCCTGTGCTCCCGTGGGTCCGGTGGGACCTGTCGCCCCGGTTTCTCCCTTCAGGGATGCCAGGTATTCCTCCTCCGTTCCCTTGAAGCCGTGCTTCACCGCAAGGCCGTAGGCCGAAAGATAGTAGGGAGGGTTGTTGTACGGCGGTCCGCCGCAGTCACTCCACCTCATGCCGTCTCGCCTCCTCGCTGCAATATCCCTCCGCAGGATCGTATGTCTGGCAGAACCAGCACACAAACGCCGTGTACGCGCTGTTGTAAATGGTCATGGAGTCCGCGTACTTGTTATACTCTCCGTTCTCCGCGTCGATCCTGGCCTGCAGATACAGCGGATACAGATCGTCGTAGGGAGGATCCACCAACAGCTCCCGGTCCATATCCGCCGGATATTGCAAGTCCAGCTCCCGGATCTGCGCCGGGGCCATCAAAAAGACCTCCGCCTGCAGGCGTCCTTCCAGGCGGCGCAACCACTGGAACTTTGTCTCCTCGCTGAAAGCGTTGGGTTTCACGGCATCCGCCGCCGCGATGGCATCCTTGACCTTCATTCGTATCCGCCTCCCTTCGTCCTCGCAAACTCCGCTCTGCTCACTTTGCGTCCGGCAAATCTCGCAACGCTCCGTTGCGCCCCAAGGGCACTTCCGCGCCC
>NZ_KI271747.1:0-8423 GCF_000469445.2 Oscillibacter sp. KLE 1745
AAGGCCCGCCGGGGGAGCTTTCTTCCATGTTGCGGGGATCACAGCCGGGGGAACTCCCGCCGGACGTAGGCGCTGCGGCCCAGAGCCGCCGCCAGCAGTGTGGAGGCGGCGATGCCGAAGGCAGCCTGCACCAGATTGCTGGGGATACCTGCCGCGGCACCAGCCGCGCTCCCCAGCAGCAGGGCGTCGTACAGCCAGTAGCCCACCACCATGGGCAGCTCTCCCATGATGCCGCAGGCCGCAAGGCCCAGGGGACCCCGTCCCTTTCCGAACGCCTGATGGCACGCGGCCGCCAAAGCCGCCATCCCTGCCTTGATGACCAGGGTAGCGGGTGCGTAGATGGGCGAGCCCAGCAGCACATCCGCCAGGGCCGGGCCGATGCTGCCCGCCAGGGCGCCCCAGGCTGGCCCCAGCAGATATCCGCCCAGCAGCACCACCGTGTCCCCCAGGTTCATGTAGCCGCCGGTGGGGGACGGCACCTTCACCACCATAGTGGCCACGCAGGCCAGCGCCGCAAAGGCCGCCGCCATCACGACCATCCGTGTCCGCTGGAAGGTCTTGGCCGTCTCCTGCTCCGCTGTCTTCTCCATATCCTCTTCTCCTTCCGGCGGGGCCGTCTCGCGCCCCATTTGCTGTTGCCATCATAGAACAAATATGATATGATTAAAAGCGTCAATTTCTGAATTTTTTATCAGGTCAGATGGAGGAAGCCCATGCGTACCTACGCCCTGGAAAACCGCGGCAGAGCGCCGCTGTATGAATACCTGTACCGCTGCATCCGGGGGGACATCCTGGACGGCACCCTGACGGCCGGGGAGCGGCTGCCCTCCAAGCGGGCCCTGGCGGAGCACCTGCACATCTCCGTCATGACGGTGGAGGGGGCCTACCAGCAGCTGGAGGCGGAGGGCTATGTGTACACCCAGCCCAAACGGGGCTTTTTTGTGGCGGAGGTGGAGCGGCCCCGGCCTGCCGTCCCCGCTCCTCCGGCTCCTGAGGCGCCGCCGGAGGCCCCGGTCTGGCGGCTGGATCTGAAGAGCAACCAGGTGGACGCCAGCCGCTTCCCCGCGGCGGCCTGGGCCCGTCTGACCCGGCAGGTGCTGTCCGAGGACGGGGAAGCCCTGCTGCGCCCAGTGCCCCACCAGGGGCTGCCCGCCCTGCGGCAGGCCATCGCCCGGGACCTGCGGGAGTATAAGGGCATGGCTGTGCCGCCGGAGCAGATCGTGGTGGGGGCCGGGGCGGAGTACCTGTATCTGCTGCTGGCTCAGCTGCTGGGACGGGAGGCCGTCTTTGCCGTGGAGGATCCGGGCTATCCCAAAATCCGCCAGGTGTACGGCAAGTGCGGCGCGGCTTGCCGCCCGGTGCCCCTGGACGGCCAGGGCGTTCCCCCGGAGGCCCTGGAGGCGGCGGGAGCCAGTGTGGTCCATCTCTCTCCCGCCCACCACTATCCCACCGGACTGGTGACACCCATCGGCCGGCGGCAGGCCCTGCTCCGCTGGGCTGAGAAGGCCGGAGGCATCATCATCGAGGATGACTATGACAGCGAGTTCCGCTTTACAGGCCGTCCCATTCCCACCCTCCAGAGTATCGACACCGCCGGGCGGGTGGTGTACATGAACACCTTCTCCCAGACCATCTCCCCCTCCATGCGGGTGGGATTCATGGTGCTGCCGCCCCGCCTGCTGGAGCAGTACCGCCGGGAGCTGGATTTTTATTCCTGCACGGTGCCCGCCCTGGACCAGCACGTGCTGGCCCGGTTCCTGGACCAGGGCCACTACGAGCAGCACCTGGCCCGGATGCGCAAGGAGTACCGCACCCGTCACGACGCGGTTCTGGCCTCCTTCCGGTCCAGCCCTTTCCGGAACCGGATCACGATCTCGGAGCAGGGGGCGGGGCTCCACTTTCTCCTGCGGCTGGACACCCGGGAAAGCGACGGGGCCCTGCGGGACCGGGCTGCGGCTCTGGGCGTCCGGCTGGGCTTTCTCTCGGAGTACGCCGCCATCCCCTCCCCTGCCTACGCCCACACGCTGGTGGTGAACTATGCCGGCCTCAGCCCGGCGGCGCTGCCAGAGGCCATGGACCTGCTGGTGGAGATCTTCGGGGCCTGATGCCTGCCGTCCACTCCCACGCGCAAAAAAGCCGGCCGCCCTTGGGGCGGCCGGCTCTCTGCATCGGGTTTTCGGTTCACACGCCGGGCTTTCCCTCCAGCGCGGTCATGCTCTTTTTGAAATGGACAGCGAACATGGTGGCTGTGGTACACACCGCCAGGAAATCCGCCACCGGCTCCGCCAGAAAGACCGCAAAAGCCTTATCCGCAAAAAAGTTGGGCAGAATATAAATGAAGGGAATCAGCAGGATGATCTTCCGCAGCACTGCCAGGAACAAGGAGATCTTGGCGTTGCCCAGGGCCACGAAAGTCTGCTGACAGGCGATCTGGATACCGAAGATCCCGGTGGCCGCCATGTAGATCCGCAGGGCCCAGGAGGCATAGCTCACCAGCTCGCTGTCCGAGGTGAACATCAGGGCGAACAGCTGGGGGAACAGCTGCACCAGCGCCCACAGCAGCAGGGAGTATGCCAGGCAGGCCATCAGCAGCACCTGGAAGGCACGCCGTACCCGCTCCGGATTCCGGGCGCCGTAGTTGTAGCTGATGATGGGCTGGGCCCCTTGGGTCAGGCCCTGGAGGGGCATCATGGCGAACTGCATGATGCTGGAGAGCACGGTCATAGCACCCACAGCGATGTCCCCGCCGTATTTCAGCAGTGAGGAGTTGAAGCACACGGTAATGAGGCTCTCCGTAGACTGCATGATGAAGGGGGAAGCGCCCAGGGCCAGGGCCGGCAGCACCACCTTGGCTTGGGGCCGCAGGTGCTCCCGCCGCAGGTGCCACTTGGTCTTGCTGCCCGTAAGGAACTTCAGCACCCACACCGCGGAGACCGCCTGGGATAGAATGGTGGCCAGGGCCGCGCCCCGGACCCCCATGCCGAAGGCGAAGATGAAGATGGGGTCCAGCACCGTATTGAGGATCGCGCCGATCAGCACGGTCTTCATGCCCACCACCGTGAAGCCCTGGGCGGTGATATAGGCGTTCATGCCCAAGGTCACCTGGACGAAGATGGTGCCCAGGGCATAAATGCGCATATAGTTCAGGGCGTAGCCGATGGTGTTGTCGCTGGCGCCGAAGATGCGGAGCATGGGCTCCGCAAACACCAGAAAGACCACGGTCAGCACCACGGACACCGCCACCAGCATGGTGAAGCTGTTGCCCATGATCCGCTCCGACTCTTTCAGGTCTCCCCGCCCTTCGGCGATGGAGGCCCGGGGTGCGCCGCCGAAGGCCATCAGGGCCGCGAAGGCGGAGATCACCATGATGATGGGCAGGCACACCCCCACGCCGGTGAGGGCCAGCTTGCCCACAGTCTCCACCGGCTGCATGTGGCCGATGTACACCCGGTCTACCAGATTGTACAGCATGTTGACGATCTGGGAGGTGATGGTAGGAACGGCCAGGGAAAACAGCAGCTTTCCCACGCTCCCGCTGCCCAGGTCCACATTTCGACGGCTCATGTATTGCCTCCTTCCTTCAACCGCACTTCCGCGCTGGTCAGAACCTTTTCCAGCAGTTCCTGAAATCGCTCCGCCTCCGACTGTGTCAGACCGGCAAACAGCGCGTCCAGGCAGGTACTCTGGAGCTTCTGCCCCTCCCGGGCCAGGGCCGCGCCCGCATCTGTCAGCGCCAGATGGATCACCCGGCGGTCTGCCTTGTCCGGCTGACGGCGGAGCAGCTCCCGCGCCGCCAGCAGGTCCACCGCGGCGGACACCTGGCTCTTGGCCAGTCCCCGGAGCTCTGTCACGTCTCGGGCAGTGTCATGTGCCGGATGATTGGCCAGAAACAGCACCACATGCATCTCCCGCATGGAGAGCCCGGTGCGGGACAGAAGCTCTGAGAAATGCCTATCGTAATACCGGCGGAACTGCTGGATAACCCGCAGCAGCTGCGTACTGCTCACTGCCACAGCGCCCGCCCCCTTTCATTTTATTTAAAACAGTTCTTATAAGAACTGTTCCAGCATAGCACTATTTTTTCCGCCTGTCAAGATTTCCGAATCCATCCTTGACAATTCTCCCTTCCTCCAGTATGATGGTGGCAGAAGATATCGTTTTTAAAATCAGATTTCGGGGTGTTCTTTATGACATGGAATATTGTGAGCGACAGCAGCTGCGACCTGCGGACAGCTTCCTTCCACAGCAGCTGCGTCCGGTTTGAGACCGTGCCTCTGCGCATCCAGGTGGGCGGCCGGGAATTTGTGGACGATGACGCCCTGTCGGTTCCCGCCCTGCTCTCCGCCATGGCGGTGGAGAAGGCTGCCTCCTCGTCCGCCTGCCCCTCCCCCGCCGACTTTGCCGGGGCCTTTGAGCGGGGGGACCGTACCGTCTGCTTCACGCTTTCCTCCCAGCTCTCCGGCACGTATCACGCGGCCTGCATCGCCCGGGAGATGGTGCTGGAGGAGCACCCGGAAAAGCAGATCTGCGTCATCGACTCCCGCGCCGCCGCCGGGACCATGGTGCTGCTGATCCGCCGGGCCCAGGCCCTGATGGAGGCAGCGGGGGATGATGGGGACTTCGACGCTCTCTGCCAGCAGCTCCACCGCTATCAGGCCACCCTGCGGACCTGCTTCACCCTGGAGAATTTCGACAACCTCATCAAAAATGGCCGGATGCGGCCCATTGTGGGCACGTTGCTCCGCTCCCTGGGCATCCACATCATTGCGGACGCCACAGCCGAGGGCACCATTCATGTGGCGGATAAGGCCCGGGGCGTGGGTAAGACCTACCGGGCCATCACCGCCCTGATGAAGGCCAGCAAGGACTGCACCGACGCAGAGGTGGTAATCTCCCACTGTGAGAACCTGGAGGGTGCTATGGCCCTGAAGCGGCAGATCCTGGCAGACCTGCCGGTGAAACAGGTGGACCTGCTGTCCTGCCGGGGACTCACCAGCTTCTATGCCATGGAAAAGGGCCTCATCGTGGGGTACTGAGGTACGTCCTTCCCCATCAGGCGCCTCCGCGGAAGGCCGCTTCCGGAACAGCAGTCAGCCGCCGGAACCGCCATCTTCCGGCATTTGGATATGGCAAAAAAGCGCGCACGGAAAACCGTGCGCGCTTTGCTTTTTCTATCCCAGCAGCACACCCGCCACCAGGAACGCCAGGGCCAGCAGCAAAAACCAGAGTATCAGCTTCCACACATACTTCACCCAGCGGTCGTAGGGCACATGGCCCAGGGCCAGGGCGCCCATCACCACCGCCGCAGTAGGGGTGATGATGTTCACCAGGCCGGAGGCGGACTGGAACGCTGTCACCACCAGATCGCCGCCCACCCCGGCGAATTTGCCCAGGGGCGCCACAATGGGGATGGACAGTGTCGCCAGGCCCGACGAGGACGGGATCAGGATGGTGAGGGGCAGGTACAGGGCGAACACCAGCAGCGTGAAGCTGATGGCCCCGGCGCCGGAAAGGGCCTGCTCTCCCCAGTGGAGGACCGTGTCGGTGATGGCGCCGTCGTTCATCAGCACAGTGATGCCCCGGCTGATGCCGATGATAAAGGCCACGCCCAAAAGGTCCGCGCAGCCGGCCACGTAGGTCTCTACCAGCTCCTCCTCACTCATCCGGTCAATGAGGCCGATGACGACACCTGCCACCAAGAACAGGGCGGAGAGCTCCGGAAACCACCAGCCCAGAGCGGGCAGGGACAGGCCCATCTCGTCAAAGGGCACCACAGCATAGACCATGATGAGGAATGTCAGCGTAAAGAGGGCCATGATGACCTTCCGCTTGGCGGTAAAGGGCACCTGCTGGTCCATGCTTACCTGGATCTTGCCCGCGCCCACGCCCACCACGGATTTGGAGGGGTTCTTCTTGACCTTTGCGGCGTAGGCCATCACAAACCAGATGGCCGCCGCCTCAAAGGCCACCCACTCCAGCAGCCGCAGCACGATACCCTCTCCCAGAGAGACCCCGGCAAAGCCCGCGGCGATGCCGGTGGCAAAGGGGTTCACCGTGGAGGCGATGACGCCGGCCCCGGCCCCCAGCAGGATCACGCTGATGCCCACTACCGCGTCGTACCCGGCCGCCAGGAACACCGGGATCAGCAGGGGATAAAAGGCCATAGTCTCCTCCCACATGCCGTAGGTGGTGCCGCCCAGGCCGAACAGCAGCATCAGAATGGGGATCAGCCACTTCTCCCGGCCGCCCAGCAGGCGGATGACGTTGCCCACGCCGGCGTCCACGGCACCGGTCTTCATCACCACGCCCAGAAAGCCGCCCACCATCAGGATGAAGATGCACACGTCCACCGCGTCGTAAAAGCCAGAAAAAGCTGCCTTCAGAACGTCGCCCACTCCCTGGGGATTCTGCTCCACCGTGTGGTACGTCCCCGCCACCGGCACGCCGTCCACGTAGTCATAGCTGCCCGCCGGGATGATCCAGGTGGCGGCAGCCACCAGGATCAGCAGCAGGAACAGGATCGTATAGGCTGTGGGCATGTGGAATTTTTTTTGATTCAAGATATCTACCCCGCTTCTGTTTTGACGCCGCGGCGTCAACATCATTTCCATCATGTTTGCCGGCAGCACGCGTGTCGGCAAACATCCTTCCCAGCTATCAAGTGTGCAAGCGAAGCGAGTACATGCAGATAGCTGTAAACGCTCTCACGAAAAAGGCGGCGCCTTTTCCATGAATTATCTTCCGATGGTGGCCACCAGCACAGCTTTGATGGAGTGCATCCGGTTCTCCGCCTCGTCGAATACCACACTGTGGCGGCTGCGGAACACCTCGTCGGTGACCTCCCGGATGTCCACGCCCTTGTCCTGCCACTCCTTGGCCAGCTTGGTCTCAAAGTCATGGAAGGAGGGCAGGCAGTGCAGATACAGCACGTTGGAGTTGCCGGTGGCCTTCAGTGTCTCCTCCGTCACCCGGTAGGGCGTCAGCAGCTTGGCCCGCTCGGGGATCAGGTCCTCCTCGCCCATGGAAGCCCAGATGTCGCCGTAGATCACGTCCGCATCCTTCAGGGAGTTCATGTCGTCGGTGATCTCGATGAGGCCGCCGTTCTCCCGTGCGGTGGCGAATACCCGCTTCACCAGTGTGCCGTCCATCTCCTTGGCCAGCTCCTGGGGCCCCAGGCCCACAAAATGCATACCCATCTTGGCGGCGCCGATCATCCAGGCGTAGCACATATTGTTCCGCACGTCGCCGGGGAACACCACCTTCACCTGGTTCAGGGGCTTGTGGCAGTGCTCCTCAATGGTCATCATGTCCGCCAGGATCTGGGTGGGGTGGTCTGCGTCGGTGAGACCGTTCCAGACGGGCACACCGGCGTACTTCGCCAGATCCTCCACCACCTTCTGGTCGTAGCCCCGGTACTCGATGCCGTCGAAAAACCGGCCCAGCACTTTGGCGGTGTCCTCCAGAGACTCCTTCTTGCCCATCTGGCTGCTGCCGGCGTCCAGATAGGTGACGTGGCCCCCCTCCTGGGTAGCAGCCACCTCGAAGGAGCAGCGGGTGCGGGTGGAGGTCTTTTCAAACAGCAGCACGATGTGCTTGCCCTGAAGGGTTGGGTCGCAGATGCCGGCCCGGCGCTTGGCCTTCAGGTCGTGGCCCAGGTCCAGGAGATAACGGATCTCCGCGGGGGTGAAGTCTTCCAGAGTCAGAAAACTCCGGCCTTTCAAATTGATTGCCATAAAATGCACTCCTTTTTATCTTGTTCATGATGAGGACTTTTTGAGGGGACAGATGTGGACCGCCGAACAGGGGCTGTGGGGGATACTGCTCCCGGCGGAAAAGAAAACATGTTTCGGCGGGGGAAGGTTGGCGATCCCTTGCGGCGGTCAGAGAGGGAAACGTCCGGCCCTTGGGAACCCCTCCAGCCCGGGGAAGTCCGGGATACACGCTGCGCTGATTTTCGCTGCCGCTGGCCGGTGGTTAATGAGAGTTTCAGCATAGGGCCAAGCTGCAGCTTCCATGACCGCCAGGGCAGCGCGTAGCGAAGCCGAACGCGCGGAAGGAGGAACCAGTGAAACACTGATGACGGAAATCCCCGGAGCGCCGTAGTGCGAGACAGGAAAAGAGAAGCAGTTCAAATGCGTCCTTGCATCCCGGCAACTTCCGCACCATCCGCCACGGGACGGCAGTCGAGGGAATTGCAGAAGGGCCTAGCGTGCCCGAAGGCAAGGCCAAATCGGAGCAGGCACCGATTCGCCGCCCCCCGTCAGCGCGGAGGGCCACTGCACCAGAGCGCATCCAGGCGCCTTTCTCTTTGGACCGTGCACGGCCCGTTTCTCTTTTGGCAAGACCGATAAGGGGTCCCGCCGCGCCCCGCACGGTGGGGAGAGGAGGAGCGCCCAAGCCCACGGAGTGGGCGCGGAAGTGCC
>NZ_KI271747.1:8523-15512 GCF_000469445.2 Oscillibacter sp. KLE 1745
AGCCCACGGAGTGGGCGCGGAAGTGCCCTTGGGGTGCAAGGGAGTGGGCGCAGTTTTCGCCGCACACGGAAACGGGGCTGAGCGGACTTTGCGACGACGACATGGGGGTGCATCCCGCTGGACAAGCCCTCCCTGGCCGGGGCCAGCATCCCCCCGGCCGCCGGGGCGGCCCATTCACGCTCTGCGAATGCTTACGGATCCTCCCGCCACAGCGGCATGGACATGCACCGGGGGCCGCCCCGCCCGCGGGAGAGTTCTGCGCTGGGAATGGTGTGGAGCCGGATACCCGCCTCCTCCAGGGCCCGGTTGGTGACATAGTTCCGGGAGTACACCACCACCTCGCCGGGGCCGATGGCCAGGGTATTGGAGCCGTCGCTCCACTGCTCCCGGGCGGCGTCGATCTCGCTGCCCTGGCCGCAGGGGATCAGTGTCACCTTATCCAGCTCCAGGTGCTCCTTCAGGATGTCCTCCAGCCGGCCGTCCTCCTGACGGATTTTCATCTTCCGGTTTTCGTCCAGCTCCATGACGAACACCGTAATCTGCTGGAGGATGTTGGGATGGACGGTGAACTTGTCCCGGTCCACCATGGTGAACACCGTATCCAGGTGCATGAAGGACCGGCTCTTGGGAATGTCAAAGGCCAGCAGCTTGCGGAAGGTCTTGCTCTCGGAGAGCACCGTCTCCGCCAAGGCGTCGATGGAGTCCTCCTCCGTCCGCTGAGAGATGCCCACCGCCAGCACCTGAGGGGACAGGATCAGGATATCGCCCCCCTCCAGGGAGGAGGTCTCGCCCCGGTCGTACCACCTGGGGGCGTTGCGGTAGTCCGGGTGGTGCTCGAAAATGAACTTGCCGAACAGGGTCTCCCGGTTTCTCGTGGCGGTGTGCATTTTGTGGATGGACACGCCGGTACCGATGGTGGCGAAGGGGTCCCGGGTAAAATAGAGGTTGGGCAGAGGGTCTACGGCGAAGGGGTAATCATCCCCGGCGGCAGAGAGATAGTCCCCCAGCCGGGCGCTGTTTGCCCGGAGCTGGGACTTGCGGACGCCCGCCATCATGGCAGACACCATCTCCTTGTCCGGCAGGGCAGAGAGGAAGTCCTCCAGGCTCTCCCGGAGCCGGTCGTCCTTGACGCCGGACTCCTCCAGGAACTGGCGGATCAAGTCGGCCCGCACGTCGGCGTCCGTGATGGACTCCGCCACCAGATCTCGCAGGTAGACCACCTCCACTCCTTGCTGCCGGAGGCAGTCGGCAAAGGCGTCGTGCTCCCGCTGGGCCTCCTTCAGATAGGGGATGTCATCAAAGAGCAGCCGCTCCAAATACTCCGGCATCAGATTTTCCAGCTCACCGCCGGGGCGGTGGAGAAGGACCTTTTTCAGCCGCCCGATCTCGGAGGTATTGTGAATTCCGGTTTCCAAAAAGCTCACTCCTTTGTTCATCGGAAAGGTACAGGGAAATCGCTCTGGTTTAGGGTCTCTGGATTTTGGCATTTCATGCGCCGTTCCGAAAAATCCGCGCAAAAAAAGAACGGACGAATCGTCCGTTCTCCCCACATGTTCTCCGCAAAGGCCGCCCGTCCCTCCTTCGGGCCGCGGCGTCTCCCCGCCGCCTCCGGGGTCCCGCGGCATCGGCAGTGGAAACGCAAAAACAGGAGAGAGGCTTCCGCCTCTCTCCTGCTGTTATCTGTGCTTGCCGAGATACGCCTCTTTGATCTTCTCATTGGCCAGCAGCTCCGCGCCGGTGCCGGACATGGTGATGTTCCCCGTCTCCAGCACATAGGCCAGGTCCGCGATCTTCAAGGCCATGTTGGCGTTCTGCTCGATCAGCAGTACCGTCACGCCCTGGCGGTTGATCTCCCGGATGATGGAGAAGATGTCCTGCACCACCAGCGGCGCCAGGCCCAGGGACGGCTCATCCAGCATCATCAGCTTCGGCCGTGACATCAGGGCCCGGCCCACCGCCAGCATCTGCTGTTCGCCGCCGGAGAGGGTGCCGGCGGACTGCCAGTTCCGTTCCTCCAGCCGGGGGAACAGCTCATAGACCCATTTCAGGTCCTTTTCGATCTCCGCTTTGTCCTTGCGGAGGTAGGCTCCCAGCTTCAGGTTCTCCAGCACCGTCAGGTCCGCAAACACCCGCCGCCCCTCCGGGCTCATGGCGATGCCCGCGGAGATGATCTTGTCGATGGGCTTGCCCAGCAGCTCCTCCCCGTTCCACTGGATGGAGCCGGACTCCGCCTTCACCAGGCCGGAGATGGTCCGCAGGGTGGTGGACTTGCCCGCGCCGTTGGCGCCGATCAGGGTGACGATCTTGCCGTCCGGCACCTCCAGGTCGATGCCCCGGAGAGCCTGGATGCCGCCGTAGGACACCCGCAGCTGTTGGATTTTAAGCATCTTCCGCCACCCCCAGGTACGCGTCGATGACGCGCTGATTGTTCTGGATCTCCGCCGGTGTGCCGTCGGCAATCAGCTTGCCGAAGTCCAGCACATAGATCCGGTCGGAGATGTCCATGACCAGGTCCATGTGGTGCTCGATCAGAAACACCGTCAGGCCGAACTTCGAGCGGATCTCCCCGATGAAGGCCGTCAGCTCGTCGGTCTCCTGGGGGTTCATGCCCGCAGCCGGTTCGTCCAGCAGCAGCAGCTGCGGATCCGTGGCCAGGGCCCGGGCGATCTCCAGCCGCCGCTGCTTGCCGTAGGGCAGGGAGTTCGCCTTCTCCCCGGAAACGTCGCTGAGGTTCACCTCCGCCAGCAGCTCTTCCACCCGCTGGCGCTGCCGCGCCTCCTCCTGCCGGTTCAGATGGAAGGTCGCAGTGAGGAGATTGCACGTCGCACGGCAGTGCATGGCCGTCAGCACGTTGTCGAACACCGTCTGGTCCTTCCACAGACGGATATTCTGGAAAGTCCGGGCCATGCCCATCCGGGTGATCTTGTCCGGAGTGGGGGCCAGGGCGTGGGTGTACTCCCCGGCGTGCTCGCCCTTGTAGAGCTTGCGCATCTTGCCCTGGGGGTAGTTTTCCACGATCTTCTCCCCCCGGTACCACACCGCGCCGTTGGTGGGCTGGTACACGCCGGTGATGACGTTGAAGGCCGTAGTCTTGCCCGCGCCGTTGGGGCCGATCAGGGAGACGATCTCCCCCTCGCCTACCTCCAGATTCATGTTGTTCACGGCGATGACGCCGCCGAACTGCATGGTGATATTCTCCAAGCGAAGGATCTTCTCACTCATTTCGCCGCCTCCTTCTTTTTCGATCTTCCGGAGAGGCGGGCCCGCAGGCTCCGGGCCACATCAGAGAGCTCCCGGTCCCCCATGAGGCCACGGCGGAAGAACAGCACCACGATCATGATGATGATGGAGAACACCACCATCCGGAAGCCGGTCCGCAGGAAGGGCACCTTGAAGGCGCCGATATACGTCTCCGTGTCCAGGAACCGCAGCCACCACTCGCTGGCCGCCACGTACAGGAACGAGGCGATGCAGCTGCCGGAGATGGACCCGATGCCGCCGATCACCACGATCAGCAGGATCTCGTAGGTCATGGAGGTGGTGAAGGTCTTGGCTTGGGCCTGGTTGGCGAACATGGCGAACAGGCCGCCGCCCACGCCGGCGAAGAAGGAGCTGATGCAGAAGGCCATCCGCTTGTGCTTGGCCAGGTTGATGCCCATGGCCTCGGCGGCCACCTCATCCTCCCGGATGGCCTTGAAGGCCCGGCCATAGGTGGAGTTGATCAGCAGCACCATGATCCCGATGCACACTGCCACCAGCAGGAAGGGCACAAAGGTGGAAAGGCGCAGCACCACCTCCCCATTGGCGTTCTCGATGTTGAAGCTGGAGAAGGTGGGAAAGCTCTTCAGCGCGTTGGCGCCGTTGGTGACGGGGCCCAGCCGGTCCCACTGGAAGATGGCCCGGATGATCTCCGCAAAGCCCAGGGTGGCGATGGCCAGGTAGTCGCTCTTCAGCCGCAGCACCGGCAGGCCGATAAGCCAGGCGATCACCGCCGCCACACAGCCCGCCAGGATCAGCGCCGCCAGCACACCCAGGATCAGACCCAGGGCGCCGCCGCCGAACAGCTCCGGCAGGGAGAAATTCACCGCCGAGCCGCCGTAGAGGTAGTAGACACTCTCCCGGTCGGCAGAGGGAATGGTCAGAATGGCGTAGGTGTAGGCGCCCAGCAACATGAAGCCCGCCTGCCCCAGGGAGAACAGGCCCGTAAAGCCGTTCAGCAGGTTCAGGGAGGCCGCCACCAGCGCGTACACAGCTCCCTTCTTCAGCACGGTGAACAGCATACTGGTGGGCTGCATGGTGTTCTCCAGCACAATCACCAGGACCAGCAGGGCCGCCACGCAGCCCAGGGCGATCCACGCGCCCCGTTTGCTCTTTTTTTCTTGCAGCATCGTGACGCCCCCTTTACACTTTGTCGGTGGACTTCTCACCGAACAGGCCGGTGGGCTTCACCACCAGGATGATGATGAGCAGCGCGAAGGTGAACGCGTCGGAAAACACACTCCAGTTGGAGCTCTTGATCACCGTCTCGCTGAGACCGATGAGGAATGCCCCCACCACGGCCCCGGGAATGGAGCCGATGCCGCCGAACACTGCCGCCACGAAGGCCCGCAGGCCCGGCAGGGAGCCGGACAGCGGCACGATGGAGGGATAGTTGGTGAAGTACAGCGCAGACCCCACCGCCGCCAGGAAGGAACCGATGACAAAGGTGAAGCTGATGATGTTGTTGATCTTGATGCCCATCAGCTGCGCGGTCTCAAAATCCCGGGAGGCGGCCCGCATGGCCATGCCGATCTTGGTGTGGTTGATGAGCTGGGTCAGCACCACTACCAGCGCCACCACCAGGAATGGCGTAATCACCGTCACCATTTTGGTGGAGGTGCCGGCAATGGTGATCTGACTGGACAGGCCAGGCAGGCTGGGGTACATCTGCGGCAGTCCGCCGGTGATATAGGTGGCCAGATTCTGCAGCAGATAGCTGACGCCGATGGCGGAGATCATGACGCTCATCCGGGGCGCGCTGCGCAGCGGCTTGTAGGCTGCCCGTTCGATGACAAAGCCCAGCAGCACCGTCAGCAGGATCATCAGCGGCAGCGCCACGCCGATGGGCAGGCTTGCGCTGAGATAGACCATGATTAATCCCGCCGCCATGAACACGTCGCCGTGGGCGAAGTTGATCAGGCGCAGGATGCCGTAAACCATGGTGTATCCGATGGCGATCAGGGCGTACTGCCCGCCCAGCGAGATGCCGGAGAGCAGGATGGAAATTCCGTATTGCACAGGGATACCCCCTTTTCTTTCAGAGTTGGCGAGCGGGAAGGACCGTCTCCAAAAGGGCCGGGCTGCGGCCCCTTTCGAGGCGGTCCCATCTCGCGCAAGAACAAGCCGCCTGGCGGGGGATACCCCGCCAGGCTGGCCGGATGGCAGGCTTATTCCACAGTCTGGACCGTCTCCAGCGTCCAGGCGTTGTTGGCGGTGTCTGCGGTCTTGATATAGGCGGTGTCCCGGATGGCGTCGCCCTGCTCGTCAAAGGCGATGGAGCCGGACACGCCGGTGTAGGTCACGTCAGGCAGCGCGGCCTTCACGGCGGCCTTGTCGGTAGAGCCGGCGGCCTTCAGGGCCTCCAGCGCCACATAGTAGGCGTCATAGCCCATGGCAGTGACAGCGGCGATGGTATCGTTGCCGCCGTTGTTGGTCATAGCGGTGGAGTCCTCGTTCAGCCATGCCTTGATGCCGTCATCGAACTTGGGAGAGCCGCCCTCCTGGTAGAAGGTGGACACGTACAGCTGTACGTTGCTGCCCTGCGCGGCCTCCAGCACCACGTTGCTGTCCAGTGTGTCGGAGCCCAGCAGGGGGATATCCAGGCCCATGGAGGCGGCCAGACCCACGATCTGCGTGGCGTAGGCGATGGAGACGGGGCAGAAGATCACATCCACATCCTCTGCCACGGCCTTGTTCAGGTAGGTGGTGAAGTCGGAGGTGTTGGTGGGGAAGGAGTCCTTGATGACCTCACCGTCAAAGTTCTGCTCGAAGAAGGCGATCAGGCCCTGGTCGTACTCGTTGCCCAACTCACCCAGGCAGTAGGCCTTCTGTGCGCTGAACTTGTCTTTTGCGAAATTCACCAGCACCTGGGCCTGGAAGTTGTCCAGGAAGCAAATCCGGAAGTAATAGTCGTTGCCTGCGGTGATATTGGGGTTGGTGCAGGTGACGCCGATGGCGGCCAGGCCCGCCTCGTCAAACACCGGACCGCCGGCCATAGCCACGCTGGAACCGTAGGAACCCAGCACCAGGCTGACATCCTTGCTCACCAGCTCCGCCGCGGCGGTGGGCGCCTTGTCGGTAGTGGAACCGTTGTCCGCGTAGACCAGCTCCACGTTGTAGGTGGTGCCACCGATGTCCACCGTGGGGGTCTCCTTATTGGCATACTGCATCCCCAGCATCTCCTGCTTGCCGCCGGGACCGGAGTCGCCGGTGGCGGGCTCGAACACACCGATGCGGACCACATTCCCCCCGCTGCTGCCGGAGTCGCCGGTGGATGTGTCGCCGCTGCCGCCGCAGGCGGCCAGACTCAGAGCCATGACCATGGCCAGAGCCAGTGCAAGAACTCTCTTCATGCTTCTTTTCCTCCTATCAATGGTTAAGGATCGCTGTTCCCTCATGTATGAAAGGCATTTTACAGGTTTTTTCCAGGCTTTGCAAGATGAATAATCCACAGAAAGTTTTCCGCTCTCTTTCAAAAAAGTTCAAGATTTTTCCGCATATTCCGGTCATTTGTCCCTCTGTTGTGGACGTTTCAAAAAAATCGCAGAGAAAAATGCGGTCATTTGTCCTCGATAGAGAGACAGGCGAATTGGTAATTTTGCCAAACTCCAGTGACTGCGTTGATGCATTTTCCCGTCACTCCAACAGTTTTGGAGGGTTGCGGCGGCTTTATTCCCCGCTTTTTGCAAAAAGGCCGCCGTCCGGTTCTCCGGACGGCGGCCTTTTCTCAG
>NZ_KI271748.1:0-38736 GCF_000469445.2 Oscillibacter sp. KLE 1745
GCGGTGGTTTGCTCTCCAAGCAAACCACCGCCCGCCTACTCTTGACGTGCCTAGGGCCAGATGGTAAAATCAGGGTAACGCATCCTTTCAGGCCGCAGCGGGTACTTTGGCCCGCTTGTAATAGTCCAGCAGAGCCTGGACGGTTGTCAGCCGCCGGTTGCCGACTGGCAGATACTCCAACTGCCCATCCTCCATCAGCTGGCGGATGCGGTTGACGCCGAGGCCGCTGATTTTTGCTGCTTGCTCCGGGGATAAGAAGAGCGGGAGATCTTCACGCTTTTTCTTGCTGGACATCGTCTTCCTCCCTCTTTGAAATGATATGTGGTCCACCTTCCGTGGAACTTTCTCCCCTTAGCCACGAAGGCGTTCGAGGCTGTTGTTCCAAAGTTCCATGGGATTCGCTTTTCTTTAGAGAGATTCCCACATGTCCTTGCCGGTTCTCTTTTCCGATACGGATGCGCTTGGCGTAGACGCCTGGAATTCCGGACAAAAGGTCATGGAACTGGCTGAGTGAGAGTGCCTCCAGCCCATTCTGTGCGCAATAATCCACGAATGCCGCAAAGAGGTCCGTATTGAATACGCGAGCCTCCGGGGAGAGGATACAGCGTTCCTTTATAAAACCGGACAGGACGTTTGATCGATTGACAAACGATTCCAGAAATGCCTTAGAATCCTCCGGCAGAGCAAACACAAAATTCCGTTCCATGAGGTCCTGCAAGGCATGAAGCGCAAGGGTCACAATGGAGTCCGCCTCTTTGCAAAGCCTGCCCAGCAGGTTCTTGTCCTGTTTCTCCGGCGGGATGCTCTGATTGAAGAGTAGGACCACGAGCCGATTTGCGAAGGCAGCTGTGGTGTCCGCCTCAGTCGTCCGCGGCAGCGTGTTGCCTGCAAACAGCAGCTTGCATCGGGGGGAAAAGTAGAAAGGGTCTCGTCCCTTGAATTCCCCCATGATCCGATCAGAGCCGGTGATGGACTTGAAAAGAGAAATATCGCGGAGCGCCCGACCTGCAATCTCACCGGCAATATTGACCTTCTTTCCTGCCAGTTCGGCCCGCGAAAAACGGTCTCCCAGCTGATGAAGCGGTACGTTTGAAACCAGAGAAGGATCGAACATCTGTCCGGTAAATTCAGCCACAATACTTTTTCCAGAATTTGGCTGACCTTGCAGGAAGAAGGCGCACTTGCCAACGGTTAGATCCGAGCAGATGTAGCCAATTATCTCCAGAAGCAGCTGCCGCTTTTGTGTGTCACCGTCGAGAGAAGAACGGCAGAACGCCTCAAAGGTGGGGCAGTTGATGTATTTTGGATCTTGCAAGTAGCTCGCATTGACCTGATAAGTAAATCGAAACCGGGAATCGTGCGGCATCAGTTCTCCTGTTTCCAGGTTGAAAACCCCGTTTTCCAAGTTCACGAGTTCCTTGCTCTGGTTAAATGTATCACGGCAGCACCGGAGGTCTTCCCTCCAAGTTAAACGCTGGGCGATCTCCCGGATGTCATTTGCCAAAAGGCTTCGGGTCGTGATCTCCGGGAAGAAGTTCGCCAGCCATGCCGTCAGCTGGGGAATGGGCCGGTAGTAGCCCAGCTCTTCGTCATAGGCGAACGGCTCCCCGTCCTCGGTAAACAGGAGAACGTTGGCTTTTGCGATCTGCTCCACCAGATCGGAGAAGAAGTTAGCGCGCTTCCGAGGGCTTTTGGCAGTGGGAGAAGGTTCTTCGGGAGTTCTCGGCGGCGCGTCTTCTCCGCGTAGCACTTGTTTCCATTCCTGTATTTCTGCTGACCGCATCTGTTCCCAGATGCCCTGTGGTTCATCATCGAAGTTGTCGTGGTAAAACATGGCTCTCCTCCTTGGCTTTACGAAGCGCTTCGGTGTTTTCAGCTGATGGTGCCAGTATAGCCCACCCCCCGGTTAAGTGAAACCGAGGTGAATTTTCAAAACTTGAATGTTGAAAATCCGGCATACTTGACGAGTTCGGTGCAAAAAACTTTGAATTCTTGAGAAAAAGCCAACTGCTCTGAAGGAGAGAGGTATTTTTGAGCTTGGAAAAAATCATCAACGAAAAATATTTTGGTGAATTGAAGGATCAAATTCTCCACCATTGGGATGCTTTATATGTCGCAGATGGTATGGAGAAAAATGATTTTTACGAAAAATACACTTTGCCTACAGGGAAATATTGGTACGGCGATCTTGCCTACCGAATCTCCAGCCTGGAAAAACAGATGGGCTGGAAAAATTTCAAGCAGTTTCCCAAAAGCATAGTAAGTAAGGATATCCTGCTAAAAAGACTGGCTGAATTTCATTATCTTTACCCGCAGACAGAATGTGCGGCAGCTTTCCTGCCGCTTCCAATGACAAATTTCTTTCTGAATTGGTCATTAGATCAGTTTGTCTCTCGCCTGTATCTGCCGGAAAAAGCTCTTTCTGGCGATTTTGTAAAAGAAGTGCGGATGTTTCAGGAAATTCCTCCTGTTTACACGACGTATTCAAAACTTTTCAGCAATCCGGGAAGTGGGTTTATATCTTCAAAAAACGCGCAAAGAGCATTGGCGATGTACCGGAGAATCATCGTGTTTTTCCTGATTATGCAAGCTACGCGAAATCGGGCCAATATTCCACTGTCCTTTTATACATTCGCTGCCATGACTGGGTATTTTCAATATTTGGGCAATGAAGTTGAGCAGATTCTCTGTAAAATTGAAGATACGGGTTTGGACCATATCCTGAAAAAACAACAGAGTCAGCGAAAATTACGGAAGAAATCTGTGCGTATATCGACAACTCCATGAGCGAATTTGGAGAATATGGCCAGCAGGATTGTATATACCATTCGAAGTCCTTGTGTATTTTTATTGGCAATCTTCGACAGGAGCTTTACGCTGACCGGGAAGATGCCATTCCGGAAGATGAATCGGACATGATAGCACGGCTGGATGACTGGAAGGGTCGGGTGATTCAGGGCGAAGATTTATACACAAGGATTAATTCAGATTATCCGGGACTCTTTAGTGATATGCTAGAAAAGCATGAAGATGCTCCAGGTTGATCCTCCATGCTTTCCCAATCCGAACTGCCGGTAGCTCCCCCGACTTCAAGAGCCTGTACATGGTGTTCTTCCCCACGCCGAGAATGTCCATGGCCTCGGCGGCGGTCAGTACCACGGGCAAATGCTCCTGTTTATAGGCATCCAGGGCTTCTCTGTATTCGCTATGATCCATTTTCAATTCCTCCATTCTGTGTGATTACCCCCCTGTTTTCCAGATAGCGCCTTGTTTGCTTTTCCTGTCCCTTTCAAAGAAATATTATTCTTATAGAACGGCGGCGATTGCTGAATGCCAAAGGCATTCAGCAATCGCCGCCGCTTTTTCATTTTGAAAGGAAAAAGGAGGAAAACCATGCTGAACACACTGCTTTCCGTGATCCGCGCTATTCTGGTGGAGCTGGTAGACCAGCTGCTCCGCAAGGTCTGCACCCTGGGGTGAAAACTGATTCTAGGAAAAATGTCCTGGGGATCATCCTGGCTGCCGCCGCTGCTATCTTATGTACGATCATCGACCAAGTGATGAAGGAGGAATGAGTGATGAAAGAGGAAACCTATGTCTGCGCGATCTGCGGACGTGAATACCTTATCTCCCAGCGGGAAGAGTTCGATGGGCAATTCCTTTGCCCGCACTGTTTTGCAGAAGAGACTGTGGCCTGCCATGTCTGCGGGGAACGGGTCTGGACTGATGACAATGCTGGGAACAGTGACACGCCGCTCTGCGAGCGTTGCTATGACCGCTATTACACCAACTGCGTCCGCTGCGGGGAGCTGCTTCACAACGACGAAGCCTACTATGACCGGGACGACCCGGACGAGGAAGAGCCGCTCTGCCATGCCTGCTATACTCGGACCGCCGGAGAATGGGCCATTCAGGACTACTGCTACAAACCGGAGCCGATTTTCTATGGAGACGGCCCCAGATTCTTTGGCGTGGAACTGGAAATTGATGGCGCTGGGGAGTATGGCTCCAACGCCAAAAAGCTCCTGCGGATCGCCAACGAGGAAGAGGAACGGATCTACTGCAAGCATGATGGCTCTCTGGAAGAGGGATTTGAGATCGTCACGCACCCCATGTCCCTGAGCTACCAGCTCCGGCAGATGCCTTGGGAGCAAATTTGCAAGGGAGCCGTGGAGCTGGGCTACACCAGCCATCAGGCCGGGACTTGCGGCCTTCACATCCATGTGAGCCGTCTGGCCTTTGGAGAGACCGAGGTACAGCAGGACACCGCCATTGCCCGTGTCCTGTACTTTTTTGAGAAGCACTGGGAAGAGCTGCTGAAATTCAGCCGCCGGACACCCCATCAGCTGGAACAGTGGGCGGCTCGGTATGGCTATAAGGAGCAGCCCATGGAGATCCTGGATCACGCCAAGAAGGGGTATCACGGCGGGCGCTATACCTGCGTAAACCTCACCAACCGGGACACCATCGAATTCCGGATGTTCCGGGGAACACTCAAATACAATACCCTGATCGCCACGTTGCAGCTCGTTGACCGGATCTGTGACGTGGCGATCTATCTGTCTGATGACGAGCTGAAAGCCCTGTCCTGGACCACCTTTGTCTCCGGCTGTCAGGCCACAGAGCTGGTGCGGTATCTGAAAGAGCGGCGTCTGTATGTCAATGAGCCGGTCATGGCGGAAGTGGAGGTGTGAAGATGTGCTGCCTGTTTGGATTGATTGACATGGAGCTGCGCTTCACCGGGAAGGAGAAGTCCAAGCTGCTCCATGCACTGGCCTCTGCCAGTGAGGCCAGGGGAACGGACGCCACCGGTGTGGCTTACGATTCCGGCAGGAATCTCCACATCTATAAGAAACCCATTTCCGGCCACAAACTGAACTTCTACATCCGCGACAACTCCCGCTTTGCCATGGGCCACACCCGGATGACGACCCAGGGCAGCGCCAGGAGAAACTACAACAACCACCCCTTCCGTGGGATCACACGGACCGGGACCTTTGCCCTGGCCCACAATGGCGTTTTGGACAATGACATCAGCCTGCGGAAGAGCCTTCATCTGCCCAAGACTAGGATCGAGACGGACAGCTACATCGCCGTCCAGCTGATCGTGCAAAAGGGCATTCTGAGCTTTGACAGCCTCCGGTACATGGCGGAGCTGCTGGAAGGCTCCTTCACGATCACGGTGCTGGGAGATGACGGAAGTTTCTACATCGTCAAGGGGGACAACCCTTTCTGCCTGTATTTTTTCCCAGACAGCGGCCTCTATCTCTATGCCTCCACGGAGGACATTCTTCGTCAGGCTCTCCGGAAAATTCAAGCGCCCCTCGGAAAGAGCCGGAAGGTTCCTGTCCAGTGCGGAGAGATTCTGCGGATCAACCAGACCGGGCGGCTCGACCGAGAGACCTTTGATGACAGCAAGCTGTTCCGGTGCCGATACCCCCGGTTCCTGATGGATGATCCCTACTGCCGCAGCTTCCCCCATGCGGCAGAAGGCACGTCCCATCTGGATGAACTGAAAACCGTGGCGCTGGCCTTCGGGTATTCTCCGGAGGATATTGACCTGCTGGCCGCCCAGGGCTTCACCGCTGATGAGCTGGAAGACCTGTTTTACAGCGGTGAGATCTAATCCATTCTCCATTTGGGAGTGGACGCAAAAAAAGAATCGCTTGTCAAAGCGATTCTTTTTTTGCGTTCATTGCCATGATGAAGGTTTTCAGCAACTGTTCCGCATAGGCCAGCTCGGAGGGGGAACAGCTGCGGAGCAGCTGGGTGATGGGGCTGGAACTCTCGGCGTTCTCTCTGCCGAAGAGAATAAAGTCCGTAGACAGGCGCAGGACCTCGGAGATCCGGTACAGGGTCTGGACGGACATCCCCTTGACACCCAACTCAATGTCCGAGCAGAACTTCGGCGTCACGTCTAGCAGCTCTGCGAACTGCTCCCGTGTGTACCCCAGAAATTCCCGCTGCCTTCGAATTCTTCCACCGATTGATACCCAGTCCATAGCGCCCCTCCGTTTTCTCTCAGTTTAACCCGAAGAGTTTAGACTATAAATGAACTTGCAGGGTTGAATAGGAAGAACTTTTAGAGTATAATCATATTGAACTTTCAGCGGGATTTTTTCACATGGACAGAAAGTGTCTATGTCCGCTGCTATGATAGAGACAGGAGGTGGTGGTGTGGAGACAGACAAGAACAGCCGCCTGCTGTATCTCTATGAGATGCTGGTCCGCGGAGAGGGATTGCAGAAAAAAGAAGCTGTCGCTCGCTTCGGTGTCAACGAGCGCAGCATCCAGAGGGACATCGACTGCCTGCGCAATTTTTTTGCCGGTCAGGAGCCGCCGCAGGAAATCTTATACAATGCGAAGGAGCGGCGGTATGAACTGACCTCCGCCGCCGAAACCTTCCTCACCTGCGGGGAGCTGCTGGCGGTGTGCAAGATCCTGCTGGACAGCCGCTCCATGCCGAAGGACGAGATGGAGCCGATTCTGGATAAGCTCCTGAGCCGGTGTGCCTCCCCGCAGGGCCGGAAGCTCCTTGGACAGATCTTGGCAAATGAGCGGTTTTACTATGTGGAGCCGCATCATAGGAAACGGCTCTCGAACCAGCTTTGGACACTGGGGCTGGCGATTTGGAGCCATTCCGTGGTCGAGGCAGTCTATCGCACCCAGCAGGGAGAGCGGAAGAGCCGGCGGCTCCAGCCTGTGGGCCTGCTGTTTTCGGAATACTATTTTTATTTGACCGCTTTTATCGAGGGCATCGACCGGGCAGAGCACTTTGAGAACGCCGACGATCCCTTTCCTACGATCTACCGGGTGGATAGGATCGAGAAGATCCAGGTGCTGGACGAGCACTTCCAGGTGCCATACAGCCGCCGTTTCTCTGAGGGGGAGTTCCGGAAGCGGGTCCAGTTCATGTACGGCGGGAAACTGGAAACGGTGCGTTTTATCTATAAAGGCCCTTCTGTGGAGGCGGTACTGGACCGGCTCCCCACGGCGGAGATCCTCAGTGAGCACGACGGATGCTATGAGATCCGCGCAGAGGTCTTTGGCAAGGGCATTGAAATGTGGTTGAGAAGCCAGGGGGACCATGTAATTCGGAAAGACTGCCCGCAAAAAACGAATGAGCAAGGAAAGGGGATGCAATAATGGAGGATTTAATTGGAAAAAAAGATGGTGAACTGCTACAGAAACACGCCTGCGATTCATCCGACTATTTAATTGCAGTGGCCTGTGGGGCAGTCTCTGGTTTAGTTGATATTTTTCTAGTAGGTGCACCGAGTCAAAGCGTCATTGGGAAATGGACGGATGCACAAGTAGATGAAGCCGTAAAAAAATTTGCAAAAAAAAGTGGATGGTCTCCACGACCTGGAAAAGAAGGCAGCGTTGCTAGTGCAATCGGTTATCTAGAAAGACAATATAAAGTCAACTACGACCAGAGATATTCAGCGGATGTGGGCAGTGCATTCAATATGAGTACCAAAAACCACCACATCAAATCTCTGTCACATTCGCCCGATGTCATCGGATTGTTTTTCTCAGTCTTAAATCAATTTACATCTACATCTTCGTTTGTGAGCGGGGGAAAGCTGGTTACTATCAAAACAGAATCCTTTGAATTGCAAGGCAATAACCTTGTCTCTAAAGTTTTCTGCGGCATTGTAAATTGGTTTGGACACATCATGTCCGACGTTGCGGGAAGTTCTGGTAGCCGCGGTAACGTTGGAAGAGGATCAGGTGTGGCGATTCCATTTTTTGAACTCTTCCAATTTTGCAACTTCGGAAAATTCAACATTGGACAGGATAAACAAGATTTGGCCACATTGGCTGTTCGAGCCTTTCAAGAGGGGTACGACGCCCGGTTTGGCATAGCCATGTCGCTTCCTGTACTACTTTGTGAGCTATTGGTCCGTTTTATATGGATGATAAAGCAGCGATTCTATTTTAAGAAGCCATTAAAGGAATGCATCCCCACCCAGTCACATACCGACTTGCGCATAATGCTCCTTTTCGGACATGGTACATTATGTTTGATGGATGGGGCAGATGCATTGATCCGTTCTGGTGGAAATTGGCTGCTGTTTTTTACTCGTATGAACATCATCGCATGGGGACGTTTCACAGTGCTGGTGCTAAAGGAGATTTGTCTTAGGGCTGGTATTCAAGCGCCTCTGCAAAAGCAGTTGGATGCCTATAGGAGAATCACCGCATCACTGCAAACATACATGGAGCAGCTCAAAAGAATTGATTTGGCTGCATTCCAAAAAGAAACCGCCCTATACCAACCGCTCGAAAGTTATATTGACTGCATTGAAGACGAAAAGAGCCTCAATCTCTTCTTGAAAAAGAACATGGTGGAGCTTGGAATTTCGATTCCCTGGGAAGGTGATTTTGACACTTTTATGAGGGATAAGAGCCAGCATCTGATTTACGAATGAGCAATTGATATGTTTAAGTGTGATCGTTGTGGAGCCTGCTGTCGGCACCTGGATCTATCTAAGCTGTATGCAGAGCTGGATCGGGGCGATGGCACCTGCAAATATCTGTCTGGAAACCTGTGCAGCATTTATGAGAAACGTCCATTGCTGTGCAGAGTTGATGAGAGCTACCAGAAATTCTTTAAGGAAGTGATGTCCATCGATACATATTATCGTATAAACCGCGAGGCCTGTCAGAAGCTAAAGAGTTTAGAGAAATAGGAGGATTTGTTTATGCCTTTACCCGCAATTTTAGGAGCTGCCGCCGCGATTGCCGGCGCCACCGGCGTGGGAAGCGCTATCCATGGCGGCGTTAAAATGAAGAAAGCCAACGACACGATGAAGAAGGCTCAGACGGAGCATCAAGAAAATATCGCCCGGTTTGAATTGCAAAATAAGCGTGCAACGACTGCTATGGACCGGCTGGGCAAGCAGGAATTAGAAATCCTGCAAAGCTTTGAGAAATTTACCTCAATTTTCGAACGAATCCAGAATAAGCCTGAGTTCAAGTCCTACCGCAAAGGGGATGTGGAGATTCCTGCCTACAACCCGGAGGATCTGAAAGAGGTTTCTGTGGGAGCCGGTGTCCTCCTTGGCGGTCTAGGTGGTGCGGCCTTGGGCACTGCCGGCGGGTTTGCCGCTGCTGGGGCAACGACTGCTGCTGTCATGGCCTTTGGAACAGCCTCTACCGGCACGGCGATAGCATCTTTGAGTGGGGCAGCTGCCACAAATGCAACTTTGGCAGCTCTTGGTGGCGGAGCGCTGGCCGCTGGGGGAGGTGGTATTGCACTTGGGACCACCATTCTTGGTGCTACGACATTGGGCATGGGAATTCTTGTCGGAGGAATTATTTTCAGTTTGACGGGAAACAAGCTGTCGGACAAGGCTGATGAAGCTATGGCCCAGATGGAGAAAGCCAAGGCAGAAATCGACCGGCTTTGTGCCTATCTCGAATCTTTGTACATGACAGAAGAGCGGTTCGAAAAAGCTCTGTCTGCTACCAACAATGTGTATATGCGACATCTCGCCCAACTGGGCAACTTGGTGATTCTTACCGGAAAAACTGACTGGAACGAATTTACCGATTCGGAGAAACTTATGACAGAGAACACTGTCCAACTGGTAGCTCTCCTCTTCCAGATGTGCAAAGTCCAGCTCGTTCTCTCCAGTGGCTCCACTACCGAGGTCAATCGAATTAACCAGGTCGACATTGATTTGGCTATCAATAGTTCCGATGCGTTCCTGAAAGAAAAGGGACTTACAGCTCTGACTTGATAGAAAGTATAGAGGTTTAAGACAAGTCTACGACCTCCGCTCCCACATCGTCAAAATTTTGGCCTTCGGCGCCCTGTCGGGAAGGCGTCAAATGAAGGCCTACAACCCCCGTCCGGCCAGGGGGTTGCACGGCCTTCATTTGACGCGGCTTAAGCCGCGATGTCTCTGACGTTACCCCAGGGAGGATGATTGCTTAGCGTGGTGCCGAAATGGTGCTTTTGCCGATCTGTGATGATATGAAGTCAGAAATTCACCAGTGTGAAGAAAAATGGAATTCTTCTAATATATAGCTACTTTCCATGGCAAAATAAAACGTTATGCACAAATACAAGCAAATATTTTATGCATTATTCCCCTCGAAATCAGTTTGCGAGCAATCGCACGAGGGTTCGAATCCCTCCCGCTGCGCCAAAATGAATGACCCTGCCTGATTTGGGCGAATGCTTGGCGTTATTTTGGGTCAGGCAGGGTTATTTTAAGTATGAACCCCTTGCATTGCAAGGGGTTCATACTTCCTTGTATTAAGCACTTATGCTGCAGGCAAAGTACAAAACATTGAAATGATAGAGGTCAAATCCCTGTTATGCCACTGAAATATGGTCCACAAAAGAATTTTCTAAGGCAGAAGATATGATTTGTGAACTTGGCCTGAAATAAGTGTGATTTGCGGCACAAGGACTCCCTATACCTGCGGTTAATTTGAATGTCTGCATCCTTCTTCCCTGTTCTTCGTATGCCAAACCTCAGCCATAGGAGATCTGATGGATTTTTCAGAAGAGGTTGAGAACATCTGCGGGTTCTGATATAATGGAAGAAACAGATGTTCGACAGGGAGGACACCACGATGACCGATTTGCTCTCCGGCCTCAACGCTGCCCAGCGCCAGGCTGTGACCGAAACCGAAGGATTTGTCCGTGTCATTGCCGGAGCCGGCTCCGGCAAGACAAGGGCGCTCTCCCATCGTTTTGCCTTTCTGGTGAACGAGCTGGGCATCCTGCCGGGAAATATCCTCTGCGTCACCTTCACCAACAAATCCGCAAATGAGATGCGCCAGCGCATCCACATCCTCACCGGCGACAATGACACGGGCTATATCAACACCTTCCACGGTTTCTGCGTCTCCGTGCTCCAGGAGGACAGCTACGCCGTCCAGTATCCCAAAAGCTTTCTGGTGCTGGACAACGCGGACATCGACGCTATGCTCCAAATCATCTACGAGGAGCGGGGATTGACGCTGCGGGATATGACCTTCTCCGCAGCCCGGGACATGGTCGAGATGCAGAAGCTGTTCAAGCGTCCGGACTACTATCTGGATATGATCGCCATGCCTCTGGACACGCTGAAGGAGAAGTATGACCAGGCGGACACCCCGGCAGACATCATTTTCTACGGCTATCTGTATCAGGAGAAGAAGTGTTTCGGACTGGATTATAACGACCTGATCAAGTTCTCCCTGTATATTTTCCAGCAGCATCCTGACATTCGGCTCAAGTGGCAGCAGCGGCTGGAGTACATCATGATCGACGAGTTCCAGGATATCGACCAGCTTCAGTACGAGCTGATGGAGGTTCTGTGCGGTTACCACAAGAACCTCTTCATCGTGGGAGACCCGGACCAGACCATCTACACCTGGCGGGGCGCCGACGTGAAGTACCTGCTGGACTTTGACAAGAAGTTTCCGGGGACAAAAACGATTCTAATGATGGAGAACTACCGCTCTGCGCCGGAGATTCTCTCTGCCGCGAATTCCCTGATCGACAAGAACCGGACTCGTATCAAAAAGGAATTGCAGCCCACGCTGCCCTCCGGCAGTCCGGTCATCTGCCACTTCGCGCAGACCCAGGAGGCGGAGGCCGAATGGATAGCGGGGGAGATGAAGGAGCTTCACGAGGCGGGCACGCCATACCGGGACATGACGGTGCTCTACCGGGCCCACTATGTGACCCGGGCGGTGGAGGAAGTCCTGCTGGGAGAGAAGATCCCCTATACGATTTACAGCGGCGTCCAGTTCTTTGACCGCATGGAAATCAAGGACGCCCTCTCGTACTTGCGGATGATTGCCTACAAGGACGACCTTTCCTTCCGGCGGATCGTCAACGTCCCCAAGCGGAATCTTGGGAAGCGGCGGATGGCATTTTTGCAGGAGTACGCAGAGAGGCAGGGCCGCTCCCTGTATCAGGCGCTGCAGGACAATCTGGAGGACCCACTTTTCAAAGGAACAGGCGCCGGAAGGTTTGTCGGCCTGATAGAGTCCTTTGCCGCCGGATATGGGGGGAGACCGGTGTCCGAGGTGCTTTCGGCCCTCCTCAATGAGAGCGGCTACGAGAAGATGCTCCGCACCGAGGGCAGCCAGGAACGGCTGGACAATCTGGCGGAGCTGAAGCAGTCGGTATATGAGTACGAGACCACCTGCGGGGAGGAGGTCACCCTGGAGCACTATCTGGCCCATGTGGCTCTGTTCACCAATGCCGACACGGCGGAGCAGGGAGACAAGGTGAGGCTGATGACCGTTCACGCCGCCAAGGGCCTGGAATTTCCCTATGTGTTCCTCTGCGGCATGAATGAGGGGATCTTCCCCTCCCGGAAGGTGCGGACGCAGCAGGCCATGGAGGAGGAGCGGCGGCTGGCGTTTGTGGCGCTGACACGGGCGGAGAAGGGACTGTACCTCTCCGAGGCAGACGGACGGAACTTCGACGGCACCCCCCGGTATCCCTCCCGCTTTCTTCTGGACATCGACCGCAATCTCCTGGCCTTCACCCGGCCGCCGGAGGAGGGCTTGATCCGGGCGGCCCGGGACTATATCGGCCACAGCCAGACCTATCTGCCGGAGACCGACGGGAACATGGCATTCTCCGTGGGGCAGCGGGTGAAGCATATTCTGTTCGGCTCCGGTACGGTGCTGGATGTGGACATGGACAAGGGTGCTCATGTGGTACAGTTCGATGAGATGGAGACGCCCCGAAAGATATCCTTCCGGGCGAAGCTGGAACGGATTTGACAAATCCTGGGAGGGATGGACGGGGGCTCCTGCCGCAATGCCGATCATTGGCGGGCCCGGGTGGAAGGAGCCCTGCCTCCAAAGCAAACCAGGCTCTCCGGAAAGGGAAACAGCTCCCGCTTTTCAAACGAATGGCTTGAAAAGCGGGAGCTGTTCTTTTCGCTTCAGCACGGCGGAGTCTGATTTTCCATACTGTCCAAATCACAGCCGCCCCCCTCTTCCTGGGATCACGAGGCCTTTTCAAACTGGCTGTTGTACAGGTCGGCGTAGAAGCCGCCTTTGGCCAGGAGTTCCTTGTGCGTGCCTTGCTCGATGATATCGCCGTCCTTCAGCACCAGAATCAGGTCGGCGTTTTTGATGGTGGACAGCCGGTGGGCGATGACAAAGCTGGTGCGGTGCTCCGTCAGCCGGTCCATGGCCTGCTGGGTGATGAGCTCTGTGCGGGTATCCACCGAGGAGGTGGCCTCGTCCAGAATCAGCATGGGATTGCTCTGAATCATGGCCCGGGCGATGGTGAGCAGCTGCTTCTGCCCGGAGGAAATGGCAATGCTGTCATCCAGCACGGTATCAAAGCCGTGGGGCAGGGTTTCGATGAAGTGATAGATGCCGCAGGCCCGGCAGGCCTCATCCAGCTGCTGGTCCGTGACCCAGGTCTTGTTGTAGACCAGATTTTCCCGGACAGTACCCTCAAACAGCCAGGTGTCCTGGAGTACCATGCTGAACAGGTCGTGGACGCCCTCCCGGGTCATTTCAGAGGTGGGCACGCCGTCGATTTTGATGTTTCCGCTGTTGATCTCAAAGAAGCGCATCAGCAGATTGACCATCGTGGTCTTGCCCGCTCCGGTGGGACCCACAATAGCCACCTTCTGCCCCGGCTGAATATGGGCAGAGAAGTCCTTGATGATGATCTTATCCGGATGATTCGGATAGCTGAATCGGACGTGTTCAAATTCGACTTCGCCCTGCACAGGAGAGAGTTCGGGGCGCTTGCCGGTCTCATCGGGCAGCTCTTTCTCGTGGAGAAAGTCGAAGACGTGGTCGCCGGCGGCTGCCGCCGTCTGCATCTGGGTCATGCCTTGGGCCAGGGTGCTCAGGGGAGAGGTGAACAGCCGCACATAGAGGATGAACGCAACAATGACGCCGAAGGAGATCTCTCCGCTCATGGCCAGGGCGGAACCCAGGACGCAGACCGCCACATAGCCCAGGTTGCCGATGATAGTCATCAGGGGCTGCATGATGCCGGAGAGGAACTGGCTGCGCCACTCTGCGTCGTACAGAACGGCATTCATCCCGCCGAAGGTCTCTTTTACCTGCTCGTTGGCCCGGGAGAGGCGCACCACGTCGTGGCCGGAGTACATCTCCTCAATATAGCCGTTCAGGGTGCTCAGGTTCTCCTGCCGGGCGGTGAAGTACTTCTGGGACCGGAGCATCACCGCAGCCATGATGAGGAAGCCCAGTGCCGTGACGGCAATGGCTGCCAGCGCCATACGCCACTCAGTGACAAACATCATCACCAGACAGCCGAGGAATTGGGCCACTGCGCTGATCATGGAGGGCAGGCTGTTGGCCAGGGCCTGCTGCAGAGTACTTACGTCGTTAGTGATGCGGCTGAGGATGTCACCATAAGACACCTTGCTGAAGTAGCTCATGGGCACCCGGTTGATTTTTCGGGACAGGTCCTGCCGCATATCCCGGGACAGCTCCAGGGTGACCGTAGCCATGATGAAGTGCTCCACATAGGTAAAGACGGCACTGAAGCCGTAGATCACCAGCAGGATTACGCCGGTGCGGCCGATGGCGGCCAGATCGATCTCCCCGTCCAGGGCGTCGGAGATGAGGTCCGTGATCCGACTGAGCAGGCTGGGGCCGATGATGGTCAGCACTGCGCCGGCCACGGCGAAGCAAAAGGCCGCAACAGAGGGCGCTTTCAATTTGTTGGAATAGGTGAACAGTTCTCTGAGCACACCGCCGATGCCGCGCCTGCTCTTTCCCGGCGCGCACATTCTGTTCTGCATCATCTTTGGCATCTTGGTTTCCTCCTTAAGCCCCCAGCTCTTCCTGGGAGAGCTGGGACCGGGCGATCTCCTGGTAGATCGGGCAGGTCTGCATCAGTTCCTCGTGGGTACCCATCCCCACCATCCTCCCCTCGTCCAGAACGATGATCTTGTCCGCGTTCCGGATGGTGCCGATCCGTTGAGCCACGATCAGTCGAGTGGTATCCTTTAGCTCCCGGTCCAGGCCGGCACGGAGCCTGGTATCCGTCCGGTAGTCCAGGGCGGAGAAGGAGTCGTCGAACACCAGGATCTCCGGGCGCCTCGCCAGGGCCCGGGCGATGGAGAGCCGCTGCTTCTGGCCGCCGGATACGTTGGTGCCTCCCTCGGCGATGGGGGCATGGATGCCTCCGGGCATCCTGTCCACAAACTCGCTGGCCTGGGCCAGCTCCAGAGCCTTTTGAACGTCCGCATCGGAATCCTTGCCCCGGCTGGCGCCGAACAGCACGTTGCCGCGGACGTCTCCGGAGAACAGGATGGCCTTCTGAGTTACATAGCCGATGCGGTCATACAGGGTGTCGAAGGTGTAGTCCCGAACGTCCACCCCGTCCACCAGCACAGTGCCCTCCGTGGCATCATAGAACCGGGCGGCCAGGCTGACCAGAGTGGTCTTGCCGCTGCCGGTGGCGCCGATAAAGGCCACGGTCTCCCCCCGCTTGGCCTGGAAGGTGATGTGCTCCAGGACATTCTTGTCCGAGGAGGGATAGTGGAAGGAGACGTCCCGGAACTCCACAGTACCGGTTTCCAGGGCATCGATGCGGGCGCCCTGAGTCAGGCTGTTCAGGGTCTCCAACACCTCATTGATCCGCTGGGCGGACACCTGGGCCGCCGGGAGCATCATGATAATCATGACCATCATCATAATAGACATGATGACGTAGGTGGCGTAGGTGCCGAACACCACGATGTCGCTGAAGGCGGCCAGCCGTGCGGCGGTGTCCGCGGCAGGGACGGCGTTCACGATGGAGGCACCCACCCAGTAGATCACCAGAGACAATGCGTTCATGGCCAGGGTGACGCCGGGCATCAGGAAGGCAAAGGCCCGCTGGTTGAACAACTGCGTGCGCATCAGTTCCTCGTTGCCCTTCCAGAACTTGGCGTTCTGGTAGTCCTCAGCGTTGTAGGCGTGGACAACATTGATACCGTTCAAGTTCTCCCGGGCCACCAGGTTGATATGGTCGGTGAGCTTTTGCACCCGGCGGAACCGGGGCACCACCACGCCGATGATGACCGCCATCATCACCAGCAGGGCGGCCACAAATCCGGCGGTGATAGCGGAGAGGGTCCAACTCTTGCCCACGATTTTGATGATGGCCCACACTGCCATGACGGGGGACTTGATTAGGATCTGCAGGCCCATGGCCGTCAGCATCTGCACCTGGGTGATGTCGTTGGTGGTGCGGTTGATGAGGCTGGGGACGGAGAAGGTCATCATCTCCTGCTGGCCGAAGTCTGCGATCTTATGAAACACCGCTTCCCGGATGGAAAAGCTGAACCCGGCAGCCACCTTGGCGGTCAGATAGCCGCAGATGACGCACAGCACCGCGCTGGCCAGGGTGCAGCCCAGCATTTCCAGGCCGGTATGCAGGATGTCCGACAGGGTGCTCCCCGGCGTTTTAATCAGAACGGTCAGGCTGCTCATGTAGTCGGGCAGCGCCAGATCGAAATAAATCTGCCCCAGGATGAGCACTGCGCACACGGCGGCCATGGCCCACTCCTGCCGCCGTAGGTTACGAAGTAATTTCAGCATATAAATCCTCCTTGTGGTATCATCAATTGCTGTTTTGCCGCCAGAACCGGCCGGAGAAGCAGGCGCGCAGGATCGAGGCCGCATCCTGAAAGATCAGCAGGCTCCCGCTGAGGATGCTGAGGTGCGGACGGCCCGGAGAGGGGCGCAGACCGGGAAAAATCCGCCCGCTGCCAATAGAAGAACCAAGGCGGTGCACCGGCCCCGGCCTGGTCCCTCCGGCCGCTTCAGATTAAAGGAGCTGACAAGTTTGCTGAAGCCCGGGTACAGCAGCCGCATTCCAAAGAGGTAGGGGAGTGCCGCGGCAGAGATCACGTTATCCACCGAACCGGAGATCATGCCGGATCTGCGTGGCGAAGAATCCCAAATAGGACCATATTCAGCAGTTCGCCTGCGGTTTCCAGCATGGCATGGAAATCCTGCGCGGGATGTCCGCCCTGATAACTCACAATCATATTCTGGAAAAGAGACTCGATGGTTTCCAAATAGCGGGTCACCATTTCAGGCTTCAAATCCGGCCGCAGCGGCATTTTGTCTATGAGCCCCTCGATAAATTCCTGATTCAAGCGCCGCATCGGTGCGCGCAGGGCCTGAATTTGCGCGGCCAGATGTTTGGGCGGACGGAGCATGGCGCTTTCAAAAACGAGCTTTTGCTGGGGATGAAGCTGGAAAAAGCACTCCCGGATCATGAAGAAATCTTTGACTGCGGCTGCCGTATCCTCCCCTGACAGATGGGCCATATCCCGTTCCACATGGGCCCTGAGCTCCTGGAAAGTGCGTTCGACGCACAGTAAAAACAACTCGTCCTTATTGGAGTAGTAGTGGTACATCATGCCCTTGGAGATCCCGTGGTTCCCACAGATCCGCTCCATGTTGACCTTGTCGTAGCCGTAGGTCCCGAACTCCTCCAGGGCGGCCTGATAAATCTCTTTTCTGCTGCGTTCCTGGCGCTCTTTCTGCGTCATGCTGCATATCCTCCTTCTGCCTGATCCAAAACCCCCGGCCCTGCCAAAACCCGGAACCAGGGAGACACCCGGGCGGGCAGCGGGAAAACGTCCGGACGGACAGGCCATTTTGACGTCCGACCAATTCCGCGCCGGTATGGGACCGGACACACGCCGTCAGGTTTGCAACCCGCGGCGGCTACTGCCTGAGGATTTTACAGACGATCTCGTCTATACTTTTGGAAGTATACTACTCCCGGATGGCCTCATCTATGTTTGCCTCGTGAACGGTTCATGAATTTTTTGAAAACGAGCCGGAGAGGCTGAGGCCGGGAGCGGCTGTCTGCCGCGGGCACGGCTCCCGGGCCCTTGATCGGCAGGGAGGCGCTCTGCTCCCGCGCACAAAGAAGCCGTGAGTCTGCGGAGGACCGCTCACAGCAGCGGTGCCAGCAGCCGCAGAAGCCCTTGAAACAGGCAGAACAGCGGTCCGCGACGGCAGATTGCGGCGGCTGCCTCCTGGCAGACGCCTTTTATTCCCCTTGCAGGACTCTGATTGAAAAAACATACGGGAAATTACCCAATTGAGCCCACGGCATTGGATATAACGAGAATGAAGTCAGCCGCTATTTAAAACCCCCAGGGACCGCTGCGCAGCAGTTCCTAGGGGTTTAAAATCTTTGCGGCAAGATGCGTGCAAAAGGCGTTCCTGCACACGCTGTCGGCAATGTTTGGAGCCATCGCACCAACAGGGACACACGCCGATGCGGACAAACTGCCCTGTGGGAGGCGGCACGCCGTTTATCCGGAATAGCGCTTGTGCAGGCGGTCAGTCAGATAGCGAATGAAGTGCTTCTCTCTGGGGCGGAGCGTAAATGTCCGGGAATGCAGCAGGGCCACGGCCATGGGAGCGCCGTCCGCGATGGGACAGCAGACGCAGTTCATCCGCCGGGCATCCTCCTCCGGAATGCTGATGCCGATGGCGATGTAATTGCCTTTGCGGACCGCGTCGAAGATCGTGCCGCGGTCGCAGATGTACAGCAGGTCTGTGTGGCTCTGGAGTCCCAGCACGTCCAGCGTATCGTCCGGATCGATGTGCGCGTCGGCGATGAAGGGATACCCTGTGAGATCCTTGAGCGAGACACGGGAAGAGTTGGTCAGTGGATGGGACTTGGACATCAGCGCGGTGACGGGAATAGAGCGCTGGAGGACCGTCATCTCCAGATTGTACTGGTCCGCCAGATCCATGTACTTGGGGATGACCTGCTCGAACAGCACCAAGATGCCCAGCCTGCAGTTCTGGGCCACGACGTTTTTCAGATTTTCCCGGAGGCCGGCCTCCAGAAATTTGTCGTGGGTCCTGTTCAGGTTGGGGAAGCAGTTTTTGTAATCAAAGAAACACTGGAGCACAAAGGCGGAGCGGGCGCAAATGATGGAGAGGCTGTCGCTCTCGGACATGGATTGCGGGATCTTCTGGATATTATTGCGCTCGGTGACGATCTTCTCAGCGTGGCTCATGAAAATCAGTCCCTCGGGCGTAGCGGTGATGCCGTTGGCCGTCCTGTGAAACAGGGGATAGCCGATCTCCTGTTCCACGTTCTTGATGATGGTGCTGAGATGGGACTGGGAGATATAGCAGTTTCGGGCGGCTTTGTTGACGGAGCCGCACTTGTACGCCTCCAGGATATAGACGAGGTGTTCTGTGTTCATGTCGCGCTCTCTTTCTCAAAACGGCGGAGGGACCTAATCCCAAATAGCGAAGGCTTAACAAAATCCCCTATAATCCGACAGCCAGGGGAGCATGTTATAATCGTAACAGGCAAAACAAAGGCGCCCGGTCAGAGGGGCGTTCAGATTTTATCAATCATTATAGCGCCAATTTTCAAAGAATACAAGATCCGCACCCGGCGGTGGAATGCGGATCAAAATGAGGGAAAGGAAGAGAGGCATGGCAGAGAAGAAGCGCGAAAAGTCCGTTGACGTGCTGGACCGGCTGTTCTGGACGGTGCAGCCACCTATGGGGCTGGTAAAGGGAGACTATTACCGGGCTGAGAATTGGTTTGCCCCGCATTTCCCGGGGGACAAGGGGTATCACGGCATTCTGGAAGTGGTCCGGCGGGACGGAACCCTGCAGATGGTGGAGTTCAACGAGATTAACAACCCCACCTATTACATCAGACGGTACCAGGGCGTTTCCAAGCGGCTGTCCGACTACGGCTTTCTGCAGGCCACCAAGGAGCGGACCGCCAAGTCCGGCGTGGTGCTGGTAAACGGCCTGACCCATCTGGAAGAGCAGATGGTGGCGGAGAACCGCCTCACAGGCGAGTTTGACCTGCTCACCGGCGCCTCCAACAGCATCAAGCGGTCTATGCTCCCACTGGCAGAGGAGATCGCGGGGCGGCTGGACAAGCCCTCCGGCCAGGTGTATTACGGCCTGTCCCAGGCGGTGGAGCCCGGCGTCACCGGGCGCTTGCAGATCGTGCTGGAGGCGGGAAAGATCATCTCCTGCGCCTACGACGAGATCTTTGCCGACCGGCAGGAGGAGATTGAGGACCCGGAGCTCAAGCCCTATTACCGGCAGTCCAAATATCACTGCCCGGACTACATCTCCACCATCGGGGCCGGGTTCAACAGCATCTTCGACCTGCTCAGCGCCCGGGTGCTGGAGACCCAGAGCCTCACCGACCTGACCGGGCTCCCCTTCACGGAGGAGCCCAAGCGAGCGAAGGAATGGGACAACTATCTGGAGCTGGCGAGGCGGATGGAGGATGCTCTGGCGGCCGACGGCCTGCGCTGAGCACACAATCAGGAATGTGACCGCCGGGGGCGGTTTCAGAAATATATCACCACCACGTCAGGAGGAGTACGATGAAGAAGAGAGTTTTCGCACTGTTCACCGCA
Source organism: Oscillibacter sp. KLE 1745 (assembly GCF_000469445.2). Lineage (NCBI taxonomy): Bacteria > Bacillati > Bacillota > Clostridia > Eubacteriales > Oscillospiraceae > Oscillibacter > Oscillibacter sp. KLE 1745. The sequence continues at coordinate 20,388 of NZ_KI271748.1, forward strand.
ATGTTCCTGCTCTGCGGGATGCTGGCCGGCTGTGGCCCCACCGGTTCCAGCTCGACGACCACGGACGGTTCCGACGATGGCGCCAAGGATACCCTGATCGTTGCTATCCCAGAGTCCCCCACCTACATGGACCCCATGGTGCAGGCCTCCATCGGGACCTATCGTGTCACCACCCAGATGTTTGACCGTCTGGTGATGATGGACAACGACATGAACCTAGTGCCGGGCCTGGCGGAGAGCTGGGAGGTTATCGACGATACCACCACCGTGTTCCATCTGCGCCAGGGCGTCAAGTTCCACAACGGGGAGGAGATGACCTCCGAGGATGTCAAGTACAGCCTGGAGCGCTGCATCGCAAACCCCGGCGTGAATTACAACTACCTCATCATCGAGAGCATCACCTGTGACGACGACTACACCGTCACCATCAAGACCTCCGCGCCCTTCAACGCGCTGCTGTACCGCCTGAGCCTGGACGCGGCCTCCATCATCTGCAAGAGCGCGGACACCAGCGCGGAGGAGTTCAACAAGAACCCCGTGGGCACCGGCCCCTTCAAGTTCGTCTCCTGGGAGCTGGGCGGCGACGTGGTCCTGGAGGCCTTTGAGGACTACTGGGGCGGCGCTCCGGCCGTCAAGCGCGTCATCTTCCGCACGATTCCCGAGGCGCTGAACCGCACCATTGGCCTGGAGACCGGCGAGGTGGACCTGGCCTATGACCTGGGCATCACCGACCTGGAGAGCCTGGCGGGCAATGAGTCCGTCACCACCCTCACCTCCCCCAGCACCACCGTGTGGTATGTGGGCATGAACGTGCAGAAGGCGCCCTTTGACAACGAGAAGGTCCGGCAGGCCGTCGCCTACGCGCTGGACCCCCAGGGCTACATCGACCTGGTATTCAGCGGCGAGGCCACACCCGCCAACTACACCATGCTGCCCCCCAGTGTGGACGGCTACGTCTCAGACTGCTCCGACTACTCCTGCAACGTGGAGAAGGCCAAGGAGCTGCTGGCCGAGGCCGGCTATCCTGACGGCTTCTCCACCACTCTCTGGTGTTCCGATACCCAGGTGATGCGGGACTCCGCCGTGGTCATTCAGGAGCAGCTGCGCCAGGTGGGGATCAACGCCGAGGTCAAGACCCTGGAGAGCGGACAGTTCCAGTCTGAGACCGGCAACGGCGCCCATGATATGTTCATCATGTCCAAGACCTCCATTGACCCCGACTCCATGCTGCGGTCCATGTACCACACGGAGGCTCTGGGGCCCTCCGGCAACCGCTGCTTCTGGACCACGCCTGAGGTGGACGCCTTGATCGATGAGGCCAGCACCACCACCGACACCGAGCACGCCATGGAGCTGTATGCGGAGATCCAGGGCAAAGTGGCGGAGGCCGCGCCCCTGGTCCCCATGGCGGTGGAGCACCTGAACGCCGGTATGCAGTCCAATGTGAAGGGATTCGGCCTGTATCCGGGCAAGTCCCACTACATCAACGGCACCTATTTTGAATAAGCGCATTCAGGCATTCCAGTGAGCGGGCGGCGGCAAAAGCCGCCGTCCGCTTGCGCGAATTTGCGTTATGGAAAAAGGAGAGTGACAGATGTACCGTTTTATTCTCAAACGGCTGCTTATGCTGATTCCGGTGCTGCTGGGTGTCAGCTTCATCGTCTATACGATCCTGAGCTTCACCCCCGGCGACCCGGTGCAGATGATGCTGGGCGACAACTACTCCGAGGAATCCTACGCCGCCATGCAGGAGGAGCTGGGCCTGGATGATCCCTTCCTGGTCCAGTACGGCCGGTTTATCATCAACGCGGTCCACGGTGACTTCGGTACCTCATACAGCACCGGCAACCCGGTGGCGGCGGAGATCGCCGCCCGGCTGCCCAATACCATCCTGCTGTCGGCCTGCGCCATGCTTTTTGCCATTCTGATCGGAATTCCCCTGGGCGTGATCTCCGCCACCCATCAGTATTCGGCGGTGGACAACATCTCCATGGTGGGCGCTCTGTTCGGCGTCTCCATGCCGAACTTCTGGCTGGGGCTGATGCTGATCGTGATCTTCGCAGCGGGGCTGGGGTGGTTCCCATCCTCCAACTTTGAGACCTGGGGCGCTCTGGTGCTGCCGGCCGTCACCCTCAGCGCCAACTCCCTGGCGATGATCACCCGCATGACCCGCTCCTCCATGCTGGAGACGATCCGGCAGGACTACATCCGCACCGCACGGGCAAAGGGCCTGAAAGAGAGCGTCATCACCATCCGCCACGCTCTGCGCAACGCCATGATACCCATTGTCACCACAGTGGGACTGCAATTCGGCTTCTCTCTGGGCGGCGCAGTGCTGGTGGAGACGGTGTTCTCCTGGCCCGGCATCGGCCGGCTGCTGGTGGACTGCATCGGCCTGAAGGACACGCCCGTGGTGGTGGCCTGCGTATTGGTGCTGGCCACGATGTTCACCATCATCAATCTGTGCATTGATATCCTGTACGCATTCCTGGACCCCAGAATCCGGGCCCAGTACAAAACGGCAAAGAGGTGATGCGGATGACTGGGAAAGTGAAAAACAAGAACAAGAAAAAGTCCCAGGCCGCCGCAGTATGGCGCCGCCTGAAGAAAAACAAGATGGCCGTTCTGGGACTCATCATTCTGGCCGTCATCATCTTCTTCGCCGTCTTTGCCGATGTGTTTTTTGACTACGAGACGCTGGTGATTCAGCAGAACGCATCCCTGAAGCTCCAGCCCCCCTCCGTCGAGCACTGGCTGGGCACCGACGAGGTGGGCCGCGACATCCTGGCCCGGATCGTCCACGGCGCCCGGATCTCCCTGCCGGTGGCCTTTGCCACCATCGCCATTGCCACAGTGGTGGGCGGCCTGCTGGGGGCCATCGCTGGTTACGGTAGCCGCCGGGTAGACGATGTCATCATGCGTGTCATGGACATCTTCCTGGCGATCCCCAGCATCCTGCTGTCCATCGCCCTGGTGTCCGCCATGGGCACCAGCGTCACGAATATGATGCTGGCCATCAGCATCTCCAACATCCCGCCCTTTGCCCGGATCGTCCGCTCCGCCGTTCTGACCATCAAAAACGAGGAGTACATCGAGGCGGCCCGCGCCATCGGCGCCAGCGACAAGCGCATCATCCTCAAGCACATCCTGCCCAACTGCATGGCCCCCATCATTGTTCAGGCCACGCTGTCTATCGCCGGGTCCATCCTGGCTATCGCCAGCCTCAGCTTCATCGGCCTGGGCATCAGCCCGCCCACGCCGGAGTGGGGGTCTATGGTCAGCACCGGCCGGCAGTATTTCCGGGCGGCCTGGTGGGTGTGCGCGTTCCCGGGCTTTGCCATCATGTTGACCATCCTCTCCCTGAACCTGCTGGGAGACGGCCTGCGGGATGCCCTGGACCCCAAGCTGAAGAACTGAGGAGGGAGGACGCCACATGGAAGAGAACAAGCAGCACAAGACCGCTTTGCCAGAGACGGAGCCCATTCCTTCCGCGCAGGCCCCGGAGGCCCTGCTGGATATCCGCGGCCTGCGGGTGGAGTACCACACCGACGAGGACGTGGTCTACGCCGTCAACGGCCTGGACCTGACCATCGGAAAGGGCGAGAGCCTGGGTCTGGTGGGCGAGACCGGCGCCGGCAAGACCACCACGGCCCTGTCGGTCCTGCGGCTCATCGCGGACCCGCCGGGAAAGATCATGGGCGGCGAGATCTGGTTCGAGGGCGAGGATATGCTCCAGGCCAAGCCCGCCCGCCTGCGGGAGATCCGCGGCAGCAAGATCTCGGTGATTTTCCAGGACCCTATGACCAGCCTGAACCCGGTCTACTCCGTGGGCGATCAGATCGCGGAGGTCATCCACCAGCATGAAAAGTGCAGCAAGGAGGAGGGCCGGAGAAAGGCCGGCGATATGCTGGAGATGGTGGGCATCCCCCGGGCCCGCTATGACGAGTATCCCCACCAGTTCTCCGGCGGCATGAAGCAGCGGGTGGTCATCGCCATGAGCATCGCCTGCTCGCCGGAGCTGATTCTGGCGGACGAGCCCACCACCGCCCTGGACGTGACCATCCAGGCCCAGGTGCTGGAACTGATGAACGAGCTGAAGGAAAAGCTCCGTACCTCCCTGCTGCTGATTACCCACGACCTGGGCGTCGTGGCCCAGGTCTGCGACCGGGTGGCTATCATGTATGCCGGTGAGATCGTAGAGAGTGGCACCATCGCGGAGGTGTTTGACCACCCCCATCATCCCTACACCATCGGCCTCTTCGGCTCCATCCCGTCTCTGGATGAGACGGCGGAGAAGCTCAAGCCCATCCAGGGCCAGATGCCGGACCCCACGGAGCTGCCGGAGGGCTGCGCCTTTGCACCCCGGTGCCCCTACGCAACGGGGGCCTGCCGTACCCGCAAGCCGGAGATGACCGGCGTCGGCGGCACCCAGATGGTACGCTGCCTGGCCCACCAGGGCGTTTTCGAATCCCCCGAACTGATGGAGGAGGTGCGACATGGCAGATAAGGACATCATCCTGGAAGTCCGGGACCTGAAGAAGTATTTCAAAAGCCCCACCGGCACCCTTCATGCGGTGGACGGCGTCAACTTTTCCATTCGGAGAGGCGAGACGCTGGGCCTGGTGGGGGAGTCCGGCTGCGGCAAGTCCACCATCGGACGGCTGATCTTGGGCCTGCATCAGTCCACCAGCGGCGAGATCCTGTTCAACGGACAGGACATCTGCAGGATGAATAAGAAGCAGCTTCACGACCTGCGCAAGGATCTGCAGATCATCTTCCAGGACCCGTTCTCCTCCCTGAACCCCCGGATGTCCATTGGGGAGATCATCGGGGAACCGCTGCGGATTCACGCAAAGGCTCAAAGCCGTGCGGAGCTGGATAAGGAGGTCTCCCGGCTGATGGACGTGGTGGGCCTCTCCGCCCGGTTGTTCAACGCCTATCCCCACGAGCTGGACGGCGGCCGCCGCCAGCGGGTGGGCATCGCCCGGGCGCTGTCCCTGCAGCCCCAGTTCATCGTCTGCGACGAGCCGGTGTCCTCGCTGGACGTGTCCATCCAGGCCCAGGTCCTGAACCTGCTGAAGGATCTGCAGGCGGAGTTCCACCTGACCTATCTCTTTATCACCCATGACTTGTCGGTGGTGAAGTTCTTCTCCGATAAGATCGCGGTGATGTACCTGGGCCAGTTGGTGGAGACAGCGGATTCCGCGGAGCTGTTCCGCCAGCCACTGCATCCCTATTCCCAGGCTCTGCTGTCTGCCATTCCCATCCCCAGCAGCCGGCAGAAAATGCAGCGGGTGAAGCTCATCGGCGAACTTCAAAGCCCCATTGACCCGGAGCCGGGCTGCCGCTTTGCCAAACGCTGCCTGTACGCCCGGGAGGGCTGCACCGGCCGGGACCTGGCGCTGCGGGACTTCGGCAGCGGCCACTTCTGCGCCTGCTGCCGGGCCGGCGCCCTGGAAGAGCAAACCCCGTCCAAGTGACGGACAGAATCATAAGGAGGAATTTGACATGATTGACAAGACGAGATGGCTGGGGCTGGGCCCCTGGCATGAGGACAACGAGAGCGAGCTGATCGACTGGACGGCGCAGCCCCAGTACAAGGGCCTGGTCAAGGGCGATTACTATCACGCCGAGCTGCGGTACAGCGGCCGCTGGGGCGACCCCGGCCACAAGGGCGAGCTGGACGTGGTGTTTGACGACGACGGCAAGATCGCCTTCGCCGAGTTCAACGAGACTACCATGGGCAACTACTATGTCCGCCACTTCCAGAATGTCAGCAAGCGCCGCACGGAGTTCCAGTTCTTCCAGGACTTCCATGACAAGCGCCGCAGCGTGGCCTATGGGCGGGTGCTGGCCAACGGCTTCAAATATGTGGAGGACCAGATCCTGGAAAAGCAGGACCTGGACGCTGACTATGACCTACTGACCGGTGCCTCCTTCTCCATGAAGAACATGATCGGCCTGAAGGACGACGTGTCCGCTCAGCGGAAGGACTCCAACCACAAGAAGCAGCGGTACTACGGCTACACCGAGGATTACGGCTACGGCATCACCGGCTGGCTCCAGGTGGTGGTGGAGGACGGCAAGATCGTCAGGTGCTTCTACGATGAGATCTTCGCCGATCACACCAAGGACATCGTCTACGACGACCTGAAGCAGTTCTACCGTCAGTCCAAGTATTTCTCCACTACCTATGAGGACCCGTTCCCCTCCGGCTGGGACCGCCACGCCTGGCTGGTGTGCTTCAAGGACCAGTCCGATGCCATCAACAAGAAGGTCTGCGAAACACAGGATATGTTCGATATCACCGGACTGCCCTGCGTGGAGGGCCCGGACATGGGCGTGGTGTGGGACAAGCCACACAAGGACGATGTGGCTCTCGTCTCCAACAGCGACGCCACCGCCCGCTCCGTCACCCGGCCCCGCTCTCCCGTGTGGAACAACTATCTGCGCCTGGCCAAGATCGTCCACGACGAGATGGTCAAGGACGGCGCCGTGAAGTAAGGAGGAACGAACATGGATAACGCAGGAAAGAAGCCGGTCTGGTCCGTCCAGCCCCCCAAGGGGATGTTGAAGGGCGACTACTATCGGATCGAGGAACGGTTCCCGCCCTACTATCCCGGCGTAGAGGGGGAGTTTCCCGCCGATCCGGGTCACCTGGGCATTGTGGAGGCGGTGAAGGCCGACGGCAAGCTGATCTTTGTGGAGCTCAATGAGATCACGGCTCCCTCCTATTACAACCACCTGTACCAGGGCATCTCCAAGCGCCGCTCCAGCTACAGCTTCTGGCAGTACACGAAGCCCCGGATGCAGAAGGCCGGCTCCGTGCTGACCATGGGTATGCAGTACGTGGAGCAGCAGATGCTGGAGAAACAGAGCCTGAGCGGAGACTTCGATCTGGTGGCCAGCGCCTCCGGCAGCGTGAAGAAGCTGCTGACCTTCGCGGCCAAGCTGGACAAGGAGCTGGACGAGCCCTCCTCCAAGAAGCTGTACAGCTATTCCGAGGACTATGGCTACGGCCTCACCGGCTGGCTGAAGGTGGTGGTGGAGAACGGCAGGATCCGCTCCTGCCGCTTTGACGAGATCTTCGCAGACAACGAGGAGGACATCGTCCACCCCGAGCTGAAAAAGTACTACCGCCAGTCCAAATACGACTGCCCCACCTATGAGGATCCGTTCCCCTCCGGCTGGGACCGCCACGCCTTCCTGGTGGGCTTCCGCACCCAGATGGACAACCTGAATCTGAAGGTCTGCGCCACCCAGAACATGCTGGATCTGACCGGCCTGCCCCACGCCGCCGGACGGGATATGGGCATGATCTGGGACAATCCCAACCCAGACCATGCGCATCTGGATATGGATCCCAAGAACCGGCCGATGTATCCTGCGTTCATCAACTACCTGCGGATGGCCAAGGTTGTCCTGGAGGAGATGCGCAAGGACGGCGTTTTCCAGTAAAGACAAGAACCGGAAAGGAAAACCGTTATGGAGCATACCCGCGCATTTTTGGCGTACGACACCCTCTGCCGCATCGCGGCGGAAATCCCGGAGGACGGGGAGCAACTGCTGGAGCAGTGCGAGGAGGAGGCCCACGGGCTGGAGCGCACCCTCAGCATGTTCGATCCCGGCTCAGAGCTTTCCAGGCTTTGCCGGGACATCCGGCCCGGCGAGGCTGTGCCGGTCTCTGAGACCCTGTACACCTTCCTGGAGCAGAACCTGGAGATCTGCCGCCTGTCCGGCGGAGCATTCGACCCCACGGTGGGGCCGGTGGTAAAGCTGTGGGATTTTCTGTCCCAGACGCCCCGGATCCCCTCTGCGGAGCGCATCCGGGCGGTGCTGGACCGGGTGGGCTATCAGCACGTCCGCCTGGACCGGAATACGCGGACCGTGACGTTTGATCTTTCTGGAATCGGTTTGGATCCAGGCGCGGCCGGGAAAGGCTTCGCCCTGGGCCTGACCGTGGACCGCCTGCGGCAGGGCGGCGTCCGGCAGGCCGTGCTGGACTACGGCGGGAACCTGTTTGTGATCGGTGCGCACCAGGACGCGCAGGGCGGGACCCGGCCGTGGAAGGTGGCGATCCGGGACCCGGACAACACCGGCTCGGTGTTTGGGACGGTGCAGCTCCAGGACGCGGGCATCGCCACATCCTCCTGGTATGAGCACAGCTTCCAGAAGAATGGGACCGTGTACCACCATCTGCTGGACCCACGGACCGGATACCCCATGCCGCTGACACTGAAGAGCGTCTCCATCCTGTCCTCGCGGCCTGTTTACACAGACCTGCTCTCCACTGCCTTTTTCATCCTGGGGGAAGAGGAGGGCGGCGTTCTGGTGGACCGGCTGCGCAGGGACAGCGGCGAGATGATCGAATATGTGGCCGTACGGGAGGATGGGACTGTGGCCGCGTCTCCGGGCGCGGCGTTCGCCCCTGCCTGATCGATCTTGATGCAAAAAGCGATCCCCCTCAGTGCACACACTGAGGGGGATCGCTTCGTCCTGCTTGTGCCCGGCCGCCGGATATGGCGGGCGGCTCAGATCTTTTCAAACTGCGTCACATCGGAGACGAACAGCGTGGCACCGCCTACGGTCACCTCCGTGGGATAGGCCGCAGAGGGTGTGGCCAGTTGCACGTTGGAGGAGATCTTCTCCGTCCGGCGGGAGCAGTTCTGGCGGATGATGGCGATGGCCTGGGGCACCCGGTCCTCCTCTGTGCCGATCAGCAGCGTGGAGTTGCCGCCGGTGAGAAAACCACCGGTGGAGGCCATGCGGGTGAAGTAAAAGCCGGCGTCTGTCAGGGCGGCGCAGACCTCGCTGGTGTCCCGTCTGTTGACGATGGCGGTGATGAGTTTCATGGCAGTCGCTCCTTTGCGTTCGGGTTTCAGGGCCGCGCCCTTGCAGCGGTCCCAGATGTGGATGCGGTGGAGATAGAAGCACAGGCCCAGCGTTCCGGTCACGACTTCCGCAATGGGAAAGGCCAGCCACGTGTAGGCCAGATCGATCCTGGAGAAGAGCCAGAATACGGGAATCAGGCAGAAGATCTGCCTGGTCAGGGAGAGCAGGACGCTGGGCAGCGCCGCCCCGATGGCCTGGAAAAAGACCGGCAGGATCAGGGAGGGCACGGCGGGCAGAAAGCTGATGCCGATGATGTGGAAGGCTTGGACGCCGATCTCCAGGACCGCGGGCTCCGCGGTGAAAATGCGCAGCAGCTGTTCCGGGATCAGCTCGAAGCAGGCGATCCCCACCAGCATGAAGGACATGGCCAGCAGGACGGAGTTCTTCACCACCCGGCGGCAGCGGCCGTAGGCACCCTTGGCGTATGTATAGCTCAGCAGGGGGACGATGCAGGTCTGGAGTCCGGAGAGGGGGATGAAGAAGAAGGACTGCACCTTGTAATACAGGCCCAGGACCGTCACGGCGTCATCGGAAAAGCCGGCCAGGATCATGTTCAGGGCCATGATATAGACCGTGAACAGAAGCTGCATGAAGATGGAGGGAAATCCCAACCGGTAGATCTTGGCCGCATAGGAGCGGAACACCCGGATGGGGGGCGGCTTCCGGAATCCGGAGACAACAATGAGCGCCGCCAGCACCTGGCCTGACACCGTAGCAAAGGCGGCACCGGCCACTCCCAGCGCCGGTGCCGGGCCAAGGCCGAAGATCAGAATCGGGTCCAGCACGATATTGGCCGCGGCGCCGGCGATCTGGGCCAACATGGGCAGGCGCATGTTGCCGCGGGCTTGGTGGACCTTGCTCCAGGTACTCTCCAGAAACACACCCGGACTGCCCACGCAGACGATGGTACCGTATGTCACGGCAAGGTCCGCCACGGAGGAGGACTCCGTGGAGATCGCGGCAAAGGGGCGCATCAGCAGGCCGCTCAATACGGCGAAGATCAGCCAACTGATCAGCGCCAGGACCGTCCCTGTTCCGGCGGTCCGGTCGGCTAGGTGGTGGTTCCCCTGGCCGTCGTACCGGGACATCAGGGTATTGACGCCCACGCCGGTGCCGACAGCGATGGCGGTGACGATCAGTTGAACAGGGTAGACGATGGAGAGGGCGGTGAGGCCGTCACTGGAGAACTGGCCCACAAAATAGCTGTCCACGATGTTGTACATGGCCTGGATCAGCTGGGCCAGCATGACCGGAGGCGCGATCCGCATCAGGATGGCCCAGACGCTCTCTGTATCAAAAAGGCTGTATGCAGAGGATGCTCTCATGGTGTGGCGGTGCTCCTAACAGGTTCGGGATCTTCCAACCTCCCGCAGAGGGGCGGCCGGGACTTGCGGGCAAGATTATAGCCGGGCCGGAACTGTTTGTCAAGACGCGCAGGGGGCCGGAACAGGCAGAGGAGGCGCTTTTGGAAAAACCTCCAAAAGCGCCTCCGCTTTTTCTTGCGAGTCTGTGGGAGTAAGAGAGGGAACAACGGCGCGGCAACCGGGTCTCAGATGTTCTCCGGCGGGCGGTCCGGCAGGCGGCCCAGGGGACGGTACACGGTGAAATACATGGTGAGGCTGCAGGCCAGGCCGCCTACCAGCTGGGAGATGGCCTCGGCTGTGAATACGCCGGTGGTGCCCATCCAGATAGGCAGGACGACCGTCAGCGGCGCATTGATGATGGCTTTGCGCAGCAGAGAGAAGAAAACCGCCTGCTTGGAGCGCCCCAGGCTCACGAACACACCCTGCCCCGCCATTTGGAGGGACATGGGGATAAACAGGCAGAAGTAAATGCGCAGGGCGGGGATGCCGGCAGCCACCACCTCCGGCTCACTGTTGAAGACCCGGATCAAAAGCCCGGGGAACAACATGGCGGCGGCCCAGAAGACAGCGGCGTAACCAACCGTCACCGCCACGCTGAAGCGGATGGAGCTCCGGACGCGGCTGTATCGGCCGGCGCCGTAGTTGTACCCGGTGACCGGCTGGGCGCCGTTGGTGAGCCCCTGCACCGGCATGAAGAACACCTCCCGCAGGGAGTTGATGATGGTCATCACGCCTACGTACAGGTCGCCGCCGTATGCCTGGAGCGTGGCGTTGCACACCACCTGCACCAGACTGTTGGTGAGATTCATGAAGAAGCCGGACAGGCCCAGGGCCACGATGGATTTCACCCGCCCGGCGCCCAGCGCCAGATTCCGCAGGCGGAGCCGCAGGATGGCCTTCCGCCCGGTGAGGAATTTCAGTACCCACACGGCGGAGCAGCCCTGGGCGATCACGGTGGCCAGCGCCGCGCCCCGCACCCCCATGTCCAGGGCGAAGATGAAGACCGGATCCAGCACGATGTTGACCACCGCCCCCAGGCCCACGGTCATCATCCCGGTGCGGCCGAAGCCCTGAGACGTGATGAAGGGATTCATCCCCAGGCCGATCATGACAAAGACGGTCCCCAGCAGATAGATGGTCATGTACGCCTCGGCATAGGGATAGGTGGCGTCACTGGCGCCGAACAGGTAGAGCAGGGGATGCCGGAACAGCAGGAACACCCCTGTGACAGCGGCGCCGAAAATCAGCAGAAGGGTGAAGGCGTTGCCCATGATCCGCTCGGCCTCTTCCTCCTCGCCCTTGCCCCGGTAGATGGAGCACAGGGGGGCGCCCCCCGTGCCGCACAGGTTGGCAAAGCCCATCACGATGGAGATGATGGGCAGCGTCAGCCCCAGGCCCGTCAGAGCCAGATGCCCGGGGAGCCGCCCCAGGTAGATGCGGTCCACCACGCTGTACAGCACGTTGATGAGCTGGGCAGCCGTCATGGGCAGCGCCAGCGAAATGATGTTGCGGGGAATGCTGCCGACGGAAAAATCGTGCTCCTTGCTTGCCACGGATTCGTTCTCCTCCTTACAGTTCCGTTTTGCTCACGCCGGTTTCAGGCCCCGGCTGGGGCCGTTCCGCCCGCCGCGCTCCCCCTTTGGATGGCCCGGTAAAACCACAGGGCTGCGGCCAGCGAGATGGCGTCCACGATGGGCTGCACCCACATACAGCCGTACAGGGGAAAGAGCGCGTCCATGAGATAGAGCAGCGGAATGTCCAGTACACCCTTGCGCAGGATCGAGCAGACCAGGGACTCCCTGGCCCTGCCCATGGCCTGGAACTGGATGATCATGGGATAGCACAGGGCCATCATGGGCATTGCCGTCACCATGCACCGCAGGAACACGGCCCCATAGCGGACTGTCGCAGCATCGGCAATGAACAGGGAGACCAGGGGGGTGGCAAACGCCTCATAGCAGACCAGACACAGCACGGCGAAGCCAAAGGACATCAGGCTCCCTATCCGGAAGGCCTGCGCACGCCGACGGTGATTCCCGGCAGCGTGGTTATAGGCCAGCAGCGGCAGAAGTCCGTTGGAGACACCGATGGAGAAATACAGGGGCAGCTGGTCCAGTTTTTTTACGATGCCCAGGGCCGCCACCGCCTCTGTGGGGTATTGGGATACAAAGTCGGCCTGGGCAGCGGTGGCCACCACTGTCAGCGCATACTGCAGGGCGGAGGGGAAGCCGATGGCCAGAATGGGGCGCAGGTACTGGGCGGCATACCGCAGATTCGCCGGCAGCAGGTTCAAATAGGTGGCGCCCCGGCGGCGGACCAGATAGACGGCAAAACAGGCCACCGCCGCCCCGTTGGAGAGGGCCGTGGCCATGCCCGCGCCCACCGCGCCCAGACCCAGGAACTGGGGCAGGACGAACAGCGGGTCCAGCAGGATATTCAGGACGCCGCCGAAGGAGACCCCGAAGGCGGCGGCTCCGGCGCCGCCCTCCGCCCGGACCAGATTCGCCAGGAGGGTGTTGAGAATGGTGAAGGGGCCGCCCAGTATGACAACCCATTTGGCGTATCCGTAGGCAGTAGCATAGGTAGCCTCGGTGGCGCCGCACAGGTGCAGCACGGGATCGGCCAGCAATCGGAACGCCGCGGAGAAGAGCAGGGCGGACAGCAGGCCGCCGGCCAGAGAGACAGCGGCGATCCGCCGGGCGCCCTCCTCGTCCTGACGGCCCAGGGCCCGGGCGATGGCGCTGGCCCCGCCCACGCCGAAGAGGTTGGAAATGGCGGTGAGCATCAGAAAGGAGGGATAGGCCACAGTGACGGCCGCGGTTTCATGGGGGGCGTTCAACATCCCCACAAAGTAGGTGTCCGCCAGATTGTAGACCAGCGTGACCATCTGACTGGCTACGGCCGGGACTATCTGCAGCAGCACGGCCTTTCGGACGGGTGTCTTCGCAAAGACCTCCAGATTCTGTTTCCTGTTCATATCCACAGCACCTGCGATTCCTGAAATAGACCGCCTGCGGGGGTCAGCGGTCGGCCACAGCCTTGCGCATCCACTTTCCACTCTTGACCCGGAGCAGGGAGACCGCCGCGCCGATCAGCCAGCCGGCGGGGATGGACCACCAGATGGCGTTGGCCCCCAGCGGGGTGAGATACACCAGTGCGTAGGCGATGCCCACCCGGGAGAACAGGTTGGCCATGGAGCTGAAGGTGAAGGCTGCCATGTCACCCGCGCCCCGCAGCATCCCGTTGGGGACGAACAGCAGGCCCATCAGGATATAGAAGAGGGAGACTGTGTGCATATAGGCCAGACCGTAACCCATGGCGCCCGAGGCGTCCCCCGGGTCCAAGAACAGGGACAGCAGCTGGTTTCCGAAGAGGAAGATGATGACGGTGATCAGCAGAGAGAATACCGCCACCATCAGCAGACAGGCCTTCAGGCCCTCCTTGACCCGCTCGTACTTGCCTGCACCGATGTTTTGGGCCGTGAAGCTGGACATGGCGTTGGAGATGTTCATGTTGGGCAGCATGGCCAGGGAGTCGATCTTCGTGGCAGCAGTGTATCCGGCCACCAGCACTTTGCCGAAGGAGTTGACCAGACCCTGCATCATCATCATGGAGAGGGACACCAGAGACTGCTGGAGCATGGAGGGCAGGCCGATCTGGGCGATGCGCTTCACCGCCACTATGTGGAAGAGGGGCAGCTTCACGCCCTGTTTTTCCGGCTCGCAGGGCATCCGCCGCATCCGGCGGAGCAACACCAGCAGGGAGGCCACGGCGCAGAGGCCCTGGGCGATCAGCGTGGCCCACGCCACGCCAGCCACGCCCATGCCGAAGCGGATGACGAACAGCAGGTCCAGCACGATGTTTGTCAGGCTGGAGATCATCAGGAAGATCAGGGGCGTCTTGCTGTCCCCCTGGGCGTTATAGATGCCGTTGAGAGTGTTGTAGAGGAACAGGAAGACCGCGCCGCCGAAATAGATCTGCAGATACGTCCGGGAGTCGGCCATGATATCCGGGTCCGTGCCCAGCAGCTGCAGCAGGGGACCGGCCAGCAGCGTTCCCAGGCCCATGATGAGGAGCCCCAGGACGCCCAGAGAGATGATGGCGGTGGAGATGGTGGTCTTCATCTCATGGATGCGCCCGGCACCGAACAGCTGGGACACCACCACCGTACAGCCCATGGACAGTCCGGAGGCCACGGCCACCGACAAAAACACGATGGGGAAGGAGGAGCCCACGGCCGCCACTGCGTCTTCGCCCACAAATTTTCCCACCACCGCGGTGTCCACCATATTGTAGAGCTGCTGGAACAGATTGCCCGCCACCATGGGCAGGGCAAAGAAAAACAGCAGATTCAGCGGTCTGCCCTCCGTCAGATTCTTAACCATGTTCACTTCCCTCTCCTCGACAAAATTCGATCACATTCTCCGCAATGCGGGTCAGAAACGCCTCGTTCAGGGCGCGCTCCTCAGGGGTGAAGCCCTGGTATTTGACATGCCCCCACTCCTCCAGAATCCTCTGGACGCCCTGATATGCGCCCTCCCCCGCGGGAGTCAGAGAGACATGCTTCTCCCGGCGGCACCGGGCGCTCACCTGCCGCTCCACCAGGCCGCGCTTTTCCAGACGGGCCAGGCTCCGGGCCACAGCCCCCTTGTCCACCGCCAGCTGGACGGCCAGGTCCTCCTGCCGCATGTGGCCCTCCCGCCCCAGCAGGTGCAGGATCATGCCGTCCAGCTGCTGCAGGCCCAGGGTGCCAAGCCTGTCCCGAAAATACTGTCGCTCCAGGCGGCGAAACATCTCGATCCGATTCGGCATACCATTCTCCTATCGTTGCGTTTTTCAACAATTGTATTTTACAAGAATCGCCATGGGAAATCCATATACAAAACACACAAAATAGGGAATCCTGTCCGTCAATGAAGGGCGGGGTGGAAAGGCCGTCGGAGAGTCCCTGCTGGCCGGGAGAAAAGAGGGGCGATGCGCCTTGAAAAAGCGAAATGACTATGTTAGAATAAAGATGTCTTCCAAAATTTGTTTATTTTGTCAAAAGAGGGGGCCGATATCACATGACAAGAGCTGAATTTGCGGCGCGCCTGAAAAACGCCTGCGCCGCTGTGACCGCCGCTGAGGCGGAGCTGACGGAGATCGATTCCAAATTTGGGGACGCGGATCACGGCCTGACCATGGCGAAGATTGCCGGGGCTATCTCCGAAGCAGTGGACGCCGCCGAGGGGGGGATCCAGTCCATGCTGGATGACGCGGCCATGGCCGTTATGACCCTGAACGGCGGCAGCGCCGTCCCCCTGTGGAACACCTGGCTGGACGGCTTGCAGGAGGAGGCCCCAGAGGGGGAGGAGATCGACGTGGCGGGCCTCAAGGCCATCTTCGCCAAGGCCCTGGAGGAGCTGGAAGATATGTCCGGCGCCAAGGTGGGGGACAAGACTATGATGGATGCCCTGATCCCCGCCAGCGAAGCCGTCGCGGCCTATACAGGAGACAGCGCGGACGAGCTGTTCGATGCCGCGGCCCAGGCCGCCGCCCAGGGGGCGGAGGCTACGAAGCAGTATGTCTCCAAATTCGGCCGGGCCAAGAGTTACGGGACCAAGACCATCGGCACCCCGGACGCGGGCGCCGTGTCCATGTCCTGGTTCTTCCAGGGGCTGGCCCGGGAATAACCTGTTGTTCCACCCGCAGGAGCGGGATTGGCAATGCACCACTTAAATATCACTGGAGGAATGCTGTATGAAAATGAAGAAGTTCATGAACGCGCCGGAGACGGTCACCGACGAAGAGCTGGTGGGCCTGGGTCTGGCTTATCCGGACATTCTGAATGTGGACGGCCACCTGGTCATCAGTAAGGATCTGGCCAATGCCGACCGGGTGACCATCGTCACCTACGGCGGCTCCGGCCATGAGCCCGCCCAGGCCGGTTTTGTGGGCAAGGGTATGCTGGACATCCAGGCGGTGGGTGATATTTTCGCCGCCCCCAACGGCCAGCTGGTGTTTGATGCCATGAAGATGGCGGACAAGGGCCACGGCGTGCTGCTGCTGACCCTGAACTACGCCGGCGACCAGCTGGCGGGCAAGCAGGCCATGAAGCTGGCCAGGAAGGCCGGCCTCAATGTGCGTCAGGTGGTCACCGGCGAGGAGATCCGGTACGACCCCAACGGCGAGGACAACAAGCGGGGGCTGGCCGGCGCGGTGGCGCTGTACCACATTGCCGCGGCCGCCGCACGGGAGGGCAAGACTCTGGAGGAGGTAGCGGAGATCGCTCAACATTACGCGGACAACATGGCCTCCATCACCGTCAAGTCCACCGATGCCACCCATCCCCAGAACGGCATGTCCTTCGGCGACCTGGGAGAGACCGACCTGATGGAGATCGGCGCCGGCCAACACGGCGAGGGCGGCGGCGTCCGGGTGCCCATGATGTCCTCCAAGGATACCGTGGCCACCGTGGCCGAGGCCCTGTGCAAGGCCCTGGACCTGAAGCCCGGAGACAAGACCTTTGTGATGATTAACGGCTGCGGCGCCACCACTATGATGGAGATGCTGGTGCTGTTCAAGGACACTGTGGAGTTCCTGAAGGCCAAGGGCATCGAGGTCGTGGCCAGCATGGTGGGTGAGATCCTCACCGTCCAGGAGGCCGCAGGCTTTCAGATGAACATCGCCAAGTGGGACGAGGAGATGCTCCGTCTGTGGAACACCCCCTGCCGCACCCCGGCGTTCAGTAAGGAGTAAGCGCTATGCCAGACGCAATCGGAAACAAGACCGCCCACGACTACCATCTGGACGTGCCTGCCCCGGAGCAGGGCTTCTTCGCCAAGGGCCTGGGCCACGGGGACTGGGGAGCCAAGAATCGGCTCTCCCACCTGTTCAATCCCAAGAGCGGCAACACGGTGATGCTGGCCTTTGACCACGGCTATATCATGGGGGCCACTGCGGGCCTGGAGCGCATGGACGTGACCATCGCCCCTCTGTGCCGGTACGCGGACGTGCTCATGGCCACCCGGGGGGCCATCCGCTCCTGCATCCCCCCCACGGTCCACAATGCCATCTGCCTCCGGGCCACCCATGACGCCAGTGTGCTCATCGACGACATGAGCACCGGCAACGGCGTGGGTGCCGATATGGAGGCCGCCATCCGCATGAATGCCTCCGCCGTGGCCATCCAGTGCTTCATCGGCGGGGCGGGCGAGGCCCGGTCCCTGGAGACCCTGTGCCGCGCCGTGGACGCCGGGGAACGGTACGGCATCCCTGTTCTGGGCGTCACCGCCGTGGGCAAGGAGATGGCCCGCACCACCCAGTATTTCCTGCTGGCCACCCGGATGCTGGCAGAGCTGGGGGCGTCCTTCGTCAAGACCTACTACTGCGATGACTTTGAGAAGGTAGTGGCCGCCTGTCCCGTGCCCATCGTCATCGCCGGCGGCAAGAAGCTGCCGGAGGACGAGGCCCTGACCATGGCCTACCGGGCCATCTCCGACGGCGCCCGGGGCGTGGACATGGGCCGCAACATCTTCCAGAGTGAGCATCCCGCCGCCATGTGCCGGGCGGTGGCCAAGATCGTGCACGAGAAATTTACTGACCGGGAGGCCTTCCAGTTCTATCAGGAGTTGGCCGCCCAGGATAACTGACAGGAGGTTTTCCATGGCAGCGGAGTATATGCATATCGGGATCCCCGTGCTGAACAAAAAGCCCAACATGGTCTACAACGAGTGGGGCGGCTTCTGGGTCAATGAGAGCGTGGATGCCTACGACTACAAGATTGAATACCTGAAATTTGAGGAGGGAACCCGGTTCCCGGAGATCCTTTCCAAACAGCCCCACGTGGCCTACAAGGTGGATAACATGGACCCCTATCTGAAGGAGGCCCAGCAGGTGATTTTCGGGCCGGAGACCCTCAGCGATACGGTCCGGCTGGCGTTCATCACCCTGGATGACGCCATCATTGAGCTGTACGAGGAAACATAACGGCTTCAACACTGGCCTCCGCCAGTGTGCGGAGGCTGGTCCCTTGCCGCCACCCCGCAGGGAATGGAGGGTATCCGGCACAGACTTGGAAAAAACCAGAGCGGCGCCCCGGCGGAATATTCCGC
>NZ_KI271749.1:0-253 GCF_000469445.2 Oscillibacter sp. KLE 1745
GCATCAGCCCGGAGGCCACGTCATATCTCTGCCGCTCAGTACGTGGAAGTGCAGATGAAACACGCTCTGCCCCGCCTGCATTCCCCACCTGGCCAAGCCCGGTGGGGGCCCCGGATAAAACTTGAGCGGGCAGGCAAAGCCCGCCCGCTCCAAGGTTTTGCTTCGCAAAACGCTTGCACGCGCTCTCGCGCGCGGCCCCGCCGGGGCCGTGGCTCCCAGGCATCAGCCCGGAGGCCACGTCATATCTCTGCCG
>NZ_KI271749.1:353-30778 GCF_000469445.2 Oscillibacter sp. KLE 1745
CGCGAGCAAAGCTCGCGGCGCTCTCTTATGCTCCAACGGACGGCAAATCAGGAAATTGAAATCATTTTGCCTCAGCGGTACAGCCGCCCCTCTCGAAGGCCGCATCAGCCCGGAGGCCACGTCATATCTCTGCCGCTCAGTACATGGAAGTGCAGATGAAACACGCTCTGTCCCGCCTGCTCGCCGATGTTGGAGACCACCCGGTAGCTGTCCAGCCCCTTTTCCTTTGTCAGCTTGGCAATGACCTCGAAGATATGAGCCACCACTGTGCTGTTGTCCGCGGTGATCTCAGACACAGAGCCAATGTGGGCCTTGGGTACCACCAGGAAGTGGGTGGGCGCCTGGGGATCAATGTCATTGAAGGCGTAGCACACGTCGTCCTCGTAGACCTTGCTGCTGGGGATCTCCCCGGCAACGATCTTGCAGAATAGGCAATCGGACATTTTCAAACCTCCTTTGATGTGATCGGTATAAACTGATGATAAACGGGATCGTAGCGGTAGTCAACCCCCGCCAGCGTCTCCCGCAGGGACTGCTCGTCCGCATCCAGGGACGCGCACAGATCCTCCAGGTCCGCATACTGGTCCCGGAGGCGGGTGTTGAGGAAGCTCAGAAGAATGTAGGGGTCCTTGGGCAGCAGCATGGCAGCCCCCTTTCTCTGTAAAGGGAAATTACTTGCGATATTCTGAAAGTAAATAATTTTACCGCACGGGTGTGTAGTTGACGGATGCTTCCTCCTCTGTGGTCTCCAGCTTGAAAATCACGGGGCGGAGCCCATCGTTGCAGGAGCAGATGGCCACGCCGGGCCTGCGGATCCAGTCGCCGTAATAGAACAGGCCCTCTCCCGCCCCGTGAGCCAGGGCGAACACATACTGATAGATAGCCTTCCAGGCCTCGTCACAGAGGCCATCCGGCTTGGCGTAGTCGGCGTAGAACACCTGGCCTTCCCGCAGCATGGGGCAGGGGCCCAGCCCTTCAGCGCCGTATTCCGCCGCCAGCTCTTCATCCAGGGTGGTTTTCAAGACGGTGATCCTGACTTTTTTCACGGGTGTCCTCCTTCTTCATCATGATGACCTGTGTGGCGGCCACATCACAGCCAGTGTTGATGTCCTGTTCCTCCGGGTGCCGGGGGTTCTCCAGCCCCAGAGTGTCATAGTACTCGTCGGAGAATTCCAGCACTGACGGGTCAAAGGCCGTCTGGAGCGCCTTCACTCGGTCAAAGGGGTCTTTCGGCTGAACGCCGAACGTCTCCGCCAGCAGGGCCAGGGACGCGTCCCCGCTCTTGAAGTCCTCCTCGCAGCCCGGCCAGGTGTTGGCGGCGTTGTCCTCCAGAAGCTTCCGGAACCGGGTCGCGTCCAGCATGAAGATTTGCGCCAGAGGACTGGTACATTTGCAGTAGAGCAGATGGGACACAAACTCCCGGAAGTCCGCCCCCACCGGCAGCACAAAGGTGCCCTCTTCTGCCAGCTCCGGCTCCACGCAGTACACCGCCTCATCCCCCGGCAGGAGGACGAAGTGCGTCCCGCAACTGCCCCAGCCAATGATCTCGGCATTTTCCGGGGTACAGAAATACCGTACCGGGTCGGCATCTGTCTCCGGTTCCAGCTCCAGCATGGAGAAGTCCAGAGGCAGGCCGAAAAACGTCTTGACGTCCTCTCGAGTTGACATAAAGTTCTCCCACTCCACTCTGCTCCCGCCAGACCTTTGCCCGGCGAGGCCCCGGGGAAGGTGTCATCTACAGCTTACTTCAGCTTTTCCGCCACAAAATCATCCACGGTGGCCAGTGCATCATCCAGCTTCAGCAGGTCACTGCCGCCGCCCATGGCGCTGTCAGGCTTGCCGCCGCCCTTGCCGCCGCAGATGGCGCAGACACTCTTCACCAGGTCGCCGGCCTTGATGCCGCGCTTCACCGCCTCGGGACCGCAGACTGCCAGGAAGGTGATCTTCTCCCCATTGGCAGAAGCCAGCACTGCCACAACATCCGGGGCCTTGTCCCGCAGGAAATCGCCCATCTGCCGCAGGGCGTTCGCATCCATGCCGTTACGGATAGCGGTCAGGACCTTCAGGCCGCCCACGTTCTTGGCGGCGGTCAGGAATTGCCGGGCCTCGCCCAGGGACGCCTCGGACTTGAACTTCTCCAGCTCATGGCGCAGCTCCTTCATCTCCGCTGCCTGCTGCTCCGCCTTGGCGGCCAGCTCACCAGGTGTTGTCTTCAGCACTTGAGCGGCGTGGAACAGCAGCTCCTGATTCCGGTTCATGGTGTCCAGGCTCAGTCGGCCCACCGTGGCCTCGATCCGGCGGACGCCCGAGGCGACGGAGCCCTCGGACTTGATGCGGAAGGGACCGGCCTTGGCGGTGTTGTCCAGATGGGTGCCGCCGCAGAACTCCATGGAGAAGTCGCCCATCTCCACCACGCGGACGATATCGCCGTACTTCTCACCGAACATGGCCACGGCGCCCTTCTTTTTGGCCTCCTCGATGGGCAGCACCTCCGTCGCCACGGGGTAGCCCTCCAGGATGGCGTCGTTCACCAGCTTGTCGATCTGAGCCAGCTGCTCCGGGGTGATAGCCTCAAAGTGCGTAAAGTCAAAGCGCAGCCGGTCCGGCTCCACCAGGGAGCCCGCCTGATGCACATGGTCGCCCAGGACCTTCTTCAGGGCAGCGTCCAGCAGGTGCGTGGCGCTGTGAGCTCGCATGGTGGCCTTCCGGCGCTCCACGTCGATGGATGCGGTGACGGTCTCCCCCACGCTGAGGGTGCCGGAGACCACCTTGCCGGAGTGCATGAACTTGCCGCCCTTGTTCTTCTGAACATCCGTCACCTGGAAGGTGCCGTTGGGTCCCTGAATGGTGCCGTGGTCTCCCACCTGGCCGCCCATCTCGGCATAGAACGGCGTCTGGTCCAGCACCAGGATGCCCTCCACGCCCTGAGCCAGCTCGTCCCGCAGTTCCCCGTCGGCCACCAGGGCCAGGACTCTGCCCTGCTCGCTGGAGCGATCATAGCCTACGAACTCCGTGGCGGGCATGTCCTTGCCGAACTCGATGCCTGCCCAGCCTAGGTCACCCAGGGCCTCCCGGGCCTTGCGGGCGCGGACCTTCTGCTCTTCCATCAGAGCCTTGAAGCCCTCCTGGTCCACGGTCATGCCGGCCTCCTCCGCCATCTCCACGGTCAGGTCGATGGGGAAGCCATAGGTGTCGTACAGCTTGAAGGCGTCAGCGCCGGAGAACACGGTCTCCCCCTGGGCCTTGTGGGCGGAGAGCATATCGTCATAGATCTTCATGCCGGCGTCCAGGGTCTTGGCGAAGTTCTCCTCCTCCGTGCGGATGACCTTGGTGATATAGGCCTGCCGCTCCCGCAGCTCGGGATAGTGGCCCTCGTTCTCATGGACCACGGTGTCGCACACCTCATATAAGAAGGGATGGTTCACTCCCAGCAGCTTGCCGTGCCGGGCGGCCCGGCGCAGCAGGCGGCGCAGCACATAGCCCCGGCCCTCGTTGCTGGGCAGAACGCCGTCACAGATCATGAAGGTGGCGGAGCGGATATGGTCGGTGATGACCCGGAGGGAGACGTCGATCTTGTCGCTCTGCTCGTACTTGGCGCCGGTGATCTCGCTGACCTTGTTGGTGATGTTCATGACGGTGTCCACGTCGAACAGACTGGCCACGTTCTGGCTGACGCAGGCCAAACGCTCCAGGCCCATGCCAGTGTCGATGTTCTTCTGCTTCAGCTCGGTGTAGTGGCCCTCGCCGTCGTTGTCGAACTGGGAGAACACCACGTTCCAGACCTCGATATACCGGTCGCAGTCGCAGCCCACGGTGCAGCCGGGCTTTCCGCAGCCCCACTCAGGGCCCCGGTCATAGTAGATCTCGGAGCAGGGGCCGCAGGGGCCGGAGCCGTGCTCCCAGAAGTTGTCCTCCTTGCCGAACTTGAAGATCCGATCCTCGGGGATGCCGATTTCATCCCGCCAGATGGCGAAGGCCTCATCGTCGGCGGGGGTGGTCTCGTTGCCGGCGAACACGGAGGGATACAGCCGGTCCGGCTCCAGACCCACCCATTCGGGAGAGGTCAGGAACTCCCAGGCCCAGTGGATCGCGTCCCGCTTGAAGTAGTCTCCGAAAGAGAAGTTGCCCAGCATCTCGAAGTAGGTGCCGTGGCGGGCGGTCTTGCCGATGTTCTCGATGTCGCCGGTGCGGATGCACTTCTGGCAGGTGCAGACCCGATGGCGGGGGGGCTCCTCCTCCCCGGTGAACCAGGGCTTCATGGGCGCCATGCCGGAGTTGATCAGCAGCAGGCTGGCGTCGTTCTGGGGAATCAGGGAAAAGCTGGGCAGCCGCAGGTGTTCTTTTGTCTCAAAGAATTTGAGAAACATCTCCCGCAGCTCGTTCAGTCCGTATGTGGGATGTGCCATAAATGTTCTTCCTCCTAAAAATATCTTTTTATTCTCAATAATATATGATAAATAAAAGCAATACCGCCTGTTATTTTCCAGTCGCCGGCATGGTGGGATCCGTCAGCTCCGCCGCGGCCAGCAGCTGCCGGGCCGCCATACCGATCTTCCGGGGCAGATCCGGCAGTTCCCTGTCCAGCCTCACCTGCAGCTCCACCTGTCCCTTGACCACGCCCCAGCTGTTGTTCTCCAGATGCCGGGGCCAGTAAGCCAAGGAGATGTCTCCCGGGTTCGGATGTCCGAACGCCGCGACAATCAACCGGTGCGCCCGAAAGAAAGCCCGATAAGACCGGGCGGTTCCCTTCCAGAAGGGGACCTCCGTCAGCTCCGGCGGCAGCTCCTCCCAGCAGGGAGTGCCCTCCCATCGATCCCACAGAGCCAGCAGTGCCGTCCCCAGCTCCGGAGCCGTCAGCGGCGGGGACAGGGTCTCTACCGCTGCGAGAATGTGCGAAGACCCGCTCCGGCTGCGGATCACCGGAAACAAAAGGAATCTCCCCTCTGAATCGGAAAAAATCTGGATGCCACCCAGGCGGGACGGGTGCGGAGATTGGGCTCGCTGAAAGAACACCAGTATATCCCCTCTTTTCTAAAGCAGAAAAACCGCCCCTGACGCACGTCAGGGGCGGAAGAACTTCCACGGTACCACCCTGATCTGTCCCATGGGGACATCTCATGTCATCCGCTAACGGGGATGAGCCGTCCCGCTCGCCGCAGGCCGCTCCAAAGTGGCTGCTCCGCGGCGTGGGCAAGGGGCTCGCACCGTCTCCCCTCTCGCTTGGCCGGTCTCGCGAAGCTGGCTTTGTCATAGCTTTTTGCTGTTTTCAGACACAATTATTATAAACGTTTCTGCCCGGTTGTCAACGGGAAAATCACAGGTTTTTTCCCTTGCCTCCGGAAATCCCCGGGACCTTCTTTCCTGTCAGAATGCAGACGCCGTCCGCCACGCACTTGCCACAGCCGATGCAGCTGGTAGGTCCGCTCTTCCGGCTGTACGCCGCCCAACAGTAAAACGCAGTGCCCGCCAGAATGATCCCCGTCGCCAGAATCTCATGCCACGCCATGTTGCAGCCCCCCTTTTTGTTTTTAGCCTACCACACAAAGGGGGCACTTGTCTGTGGCAGCTGCAACAGCCGCAGGCCCAGCAGCGGCAGCAGCTCCGCCGCAGGAGCCGGAAGTTCCGGCAGGGGAAATTCCTGGGGCTCCACCACGCCGCCGCCCGGCCGGGGCAGCTGCCGCTGGACGCAGAGGACCGGTTCCGCCAGGCTGGACAGGGTGAGACTGTCCCTGGAGGACAGGCCATAGGTGACCACCGTCTCCGCCGTGATGCGCTCCAGCGGCGCGGTACAGTCCCCCGGCACCAGCAGCACCCGGCACAGGGCGGCCGTATCCCCCAGCTCCCCGCACCCCCGGCGGGTCAGGACCAGCAGTGGCCAATACTGTTCCGCCAGCGCCTCCGCCCGCTCCGCCCCCAGAACGCCGGGCGGCAGCAGCTTTCTCCACGCCGGGGGACAGCAGAAGATAACTCCCTCCATCAAAACACCTCCCGGCTAGTGTCTGCTGGAGGTTGGATTCCATGCAAAAAATTTGCTCGTCATTTTGCCCCTGCCGTGCTATACTGGAACGTAAGATACTGGAAACGGGGTGATCTCCTTGCATTTCTGGGCCCATCTGCGGACCATAAACCGCCACCGGGCACTGGTGCGGAAGTACTGCTTCCGCCTGGGGCTGTACTGGCAGGGCCTGACCCATGACCTGTCCAAGTACGCCCCTGTGGAGTTCTTTGCCGGGGTGAAATACTTCCAGGGGGATCACAGCCCAAACGACGCCCAGCGGAAGGAACATGGATACAGCGCCTCCTGGCTCCACCACAAGGGCCGCAACCGCCACCACTTTGAGTATTGGACGGATTACAGCCCCACCGGCGAGGGGATCGTAGGTGTGGAGATGCCGAGAAAAAATGTGGCGGAGATGTTCTGCGACCGTCTGGCCGCCAGCAAGGTCTACCGGGGAAAGGATTTCAATCCCGGTGACCCTTACCAGTTCTATCTCCGGGGCAAGGACCGGCGGCTGCTGATCCACCCGGCCACCGCGGCGCTTTTGGAGACCATGCTTTTAAAGCTCCGGGATGAGGGCGAGGACGCGGCCTTTGCATATATCCGGCAGGAGATCCTGGGAAAGTCCCAGGATGCCCCACCGCCGGACCCCCGGCGCTTTTGACAGGTGCACAGATTGTCCCCCTCCACTGATGCCGAGAAGAGCCGTATGCCGGCGAGCAAACATTGACCATGTTTGCTCGCCGGCATGAGACTGGGCAGCGATTTACTTGATATGGGCGCCGATCTCCGTCAGCAGCCGCAGCAGGGGCCGCCACAGGTCCGGGTGGTGCTCCAGCAGAAAGGTCTGGACCTCCGGGGCCGTCAGGCCGTCTCCCCACAGCAGCACATGGCTGCCGGAGGCGAACTCCCCCACGGCGGTAGGCGCCACGGAGGAGACCGCCACGGCGATCTTGGCGGCAATGGCCGCCACGCCGCCGGCATAGACCCCCACGGCGCTGACCCCCAGGGCCAGATACCCCAGGGCCGCCACGCCGAAAGCCGCCAATCCCCCCGCCACGATGCCCAGGGACAGCATTCCCATGGCCAGCACGCCGAAGGTGAACAGGCCCACCCCCACGATGCCGATGGCCACCACGCCGATGGCGCAGTTGCCGATGGCGATGATGCCCTTGGCCGTGTTATCCATGGACAGTTTCCCGTTCCGGACGAAGCCGAACCGGATGGACACCAGGGGCAGGCCGAAGATCCGGGTCTTGCTGTCGTAGCGGTAGACCCTGCCCTTCACATAATTGGTCAGCTCGTCCACCTTTTTCTCCAGCCGGTCTGCCTGCTTGGAAGAGATTTCCCCGCTTCCGCCGCATGGATTGTCCGGCTCCTCCATCCAGTCCTTCACCAGATAGTCCACGGACACGCCGAACAGCTCTGACAAGGAGATCAACTTCACAAGTTCCGGCATGGCAGTGCCGCCCTCCCACTTGCTGACAGACTGCCGGGTGACCCCCAGGCGGTCTGCCAGCTGCTCCTGGCTCATGCCGGACTTCCGCCGCAGCCCCGTCAATTTCTCGGAAAATGTCATCGGAGAACACTCGCTTTCTCATTTGGATGCCCTTATGATAAGCCACCCGCCGCGCACCTGGCAAGAACGCGGCGGGTGGAACTTTGTCAACTCCAGGTTGCAGCCCTTGAGGCCCAGGGGATTCCAGATTTTTGCCAGGCTTCGGGCGCTATGGCGGGAGTTCCTGCTGCGATGGACGATGAGGCAGGGTGTTTTACCAGATCCCCAGCAGGTGCTGGACCAGCAAGCTGACGCCGGCAATGGCCACCCAGCAGCAGAAGCCCATGAAGATAGGCTTGCCGCCGGTCTTCACCAGCTTCACGATGTCGGTGTTCAGACCGATGGCTGCCATGGCCATGACGATGAAAAACTTGCTGGCGTTTTTCAGGAAGCTCACCGCAGCTGCGGGGATGGGCAGAACCGTGGTGATGATGGAAGCCAGCAGGAACAGCAGCACAAACCAGGGGAAGATTTTCTTGATGTCCACCTGGGCGCCGCCCTGCTTTCCCTCCCGGCGGGTCCTCAGCAGGGCCAGCACCAGCGTGATGGGGATAATGGCCAGAGTCCGGGTCATCTTCACGATGGCGGCAGTGTCCAGGGTATTGGCGCCGGGGTGCATTCCGTCCCAGGCGGCGGCCGCCGCGGTGACGGAGGAGGTATCGTTCACCGCGGTGCCGGCAAAGAGGCCGAAGCCCTCGTTGGAGAGGCCCAGCACACCTCCCAGAGTGGGGAAGATCAGAGCCGCGATGACGTTGAACAGGAAGATCACAGAGATGGCCTGGGCGATCTCCTCGTCATCCGCGTCGATGACCGGGGCAGTGGCGGCGATGGCGCTGCCGCCGCAGATGGAGGAGCCTACGCCGATGAGAGTGGAGATGTTGCTGTCCATGTGCAGGGCCTTATAGAGGGCGAAGGCCACGATCAGGCTGGTGGCGATGGTGGAGACGATGATGGGCAGTGACTGTCCCCCCACCTGTAACACGCTGGAGAGATTCATGCCGAAGCCCAGCAGCACCACCGCCAGCTGGAGGATCTTTTTGGAGGTGTACGTGATTCCGCTCCTGGCGGCCTTCTGGTCCTTCCAGAACAGAGCGATCACCATGCCGATGAGGATGGCGAACACCGGGCCGCCCACCACCTCGAACCGCTGCCCCAGCAGCCACGCGGGCACGGCGATCACCAGGCAGATCAGGATGCCCGGCGCGTTTTTCCTGACAAATTCCATAATACAATTCCTTTCCATCTGTTTCATTCGGGGTTGTATCATATCACGGCGTAAAGGATTTGTCAAAAAAATCCGGGGCGGCCTCTGGCCGCCCCCATGATGCAATGCCAGGCTCAGTGGAGGGGGATCTCCGTCTCTCCCCACAGCAGATAGTCCGCTTGAGACAGATCCACAGGCCGGGCGAAGAAGCCGCTCTGCTCCATCCAGCCGCTGCCGCCCTTGCTGAAGCTGCTGGCAACCTCCACCTGCGTCCCATCTTTCAAAACCAGCAGCAGTTCTGTGTCGGGGATTGCTATATCTGAGAATTCCACTACCTCTCCGCTGTCAGCCGTCACAAGCGCCACGGCGTCTCTGCCGTTTTCTGCCGCTGCGGCCTGGACGGCGTTCTCATCGTAGTGATAGCTCCACTGGAGCCCCAGAGGAGAGACCTTCAGACGCTCCATGGTCAAGGTGCCGCAGGGCGCCTGTGCCGTGACACCAGCAACATCCACCGCCAGCAGGCTATCTTCCGCCAGACCACCGGAGAGCACGAAGTCAAAATCGCCGGAGAAGATCTCCGTATAGGCCTTCCCATCCGTCTGCTTCCACAGCCCCGGTATGTGGAGGACCTTTCCCTCCAGGTCTCCGTCCGCCAGAATGGAGAGTACCACTGTCAGCGTGTTGTCCGCAGGATCCGGGTCCTCCAGCCAAGTGAACTCCGTGGAATAAGAGATCGCCGGGTCCCCGCCGTCCGGCTCCCGCAGCTCAAGCCACTCGCCGTTCAAAATATCATCGCCGAAGAGCTGGTAGGTTTCATTTTCACCGTCCAAGGGTGGCAGGACCGTGCCCTCTGGGGCCTGAATCTCCAGCATCAGGTAGAATGCCCCATCCATGCCGAAGGCCGCCATAGGTGTCATCATGGCTCCGCCTGCGGAGACCGCACCCGGCAGGCCGCCGCTGAGGGTGTCCACCACCGCCTGCTCCCCCGGGTCCAGTCTGCCGAAAAAGCTGTCCCATAGCGACGCAGTAACAGCCGCCGCCGTGCCCACCAACAGCACTGCTGCCAGTACCGCCGCCATCCCCCGTTTCATCCACAAGCTCCGGTGCTGGACCGGCGGTCCGGCCTGCTCCGCCATCAGGGCGTCCGTCAGGGCGGACCTCCCCGCTTCCGTGAACTGTACCTGGTCCAACTCACTCTGATAAGCATTCCTGTCCATAAGCGCCTCCCAGCATGTTCCGCAATTTTG
The DNA here is from genome assembly GCF_000469445.2 of Oscillibacter sp. KLE 1745. Lineage (NCBI taxonomy): Bacteria > Bacillati > Bacillota > Clostridia > Eubacteriales > Oscillospiraceae > Oscillibacter > Oscillibacter sp. KLE 1745. Next base: position 10,361 of record NZ_KI271749.1, read on the forward strand.
CCTTGCCCCGGTAGAGATACGTGCTGACCTGACTGGCCGTGCAGCCCATCAACGTCCCGATCTCCGCCGGCTCGTATCCCTCGTAATACCGCAGGTACACCGCCTGGCGGTATCGCTCCGGCAGGGCCTGCACCGCCGCCAGCACAGGGCTCTCCCCCGGCTCCGGCAGATGGACCGCCGCGTGGGCCGCCGCCTCCAACGGCAGGCGCCGCCGGACCCAGGCGGATTTCTTCCAGTCCTTGCAGCAGTTGACGGCCACCCGGACCACCCAGGCCCGCTCCAGCCGCTCCTCCGCAAAGCGGCGGGGACTGGTCAGCAGCTTCAAAAGCACCGTCTGACAGATGTCCTGGGCGTCGTGGACGCTGCCCGTCCAGGTCCAGGCGATCCGCAGCACGGTGTCCGACCACCGCTCTACCAGTTCCTCCGCTTCCGGGCGGGTATATGTGATTTGTTCCGTACGATCAACTCCTTTGCCGGCGCCGTTCTGCTGATAAAACGAATGATGAGGCTGCCATCTGACAGGGACATACAAAAAAGCCCGCCGGGAATATCCCGGCGGGCTGACCGAATGTCCGCTTACTGCTCTTCCAGCACGGCCTTGTGATAGACCTTCTTGCCCTTTTTGATGACCGCGCCCTCGCCGCAGCAGTCCTTGCAGCTGAACCTGGCCTCAATATCGGCCACCTTCTGGCCGCAGACCGTGACGCCGCCCTGCTGCACCAGCCGCCGGGCCTCGCCCTTGGAGGCAGCCAGGCCGCACTTTACCAGCAGGGTCAGAATGTCGATCTCTCCCTCGGCGGTGAAATCCTCCCGGCAGAGCTTGGTGCAGGGCATGTTGGCGCTGTCCCCGCCGCCGCCGAACAGGGCGCGGGCGGCCTCCTGGGCCTTGGCGGCCTCTTCCTCGCCGTGAACCAGCTTGGTCAGCTCGAAGGCTAGGATCTCCTTAGCGGTGTTCAGCTGACTGCCCTGCCAGGTATCCATCTCGTCGATCTGCTCCAGCGGCAGGAAGGTCAGCATCCGGATGCACTTGAGCACATCCGCGTCCCCCACGTTCCGCCAGTACTGGTAGAAGTCGTAGGGAGAGGTCTTGTTGGGGTCCAGCCACACGGCGCCGCTGGCGGTCTTGCCCATCTTCTTGCCCTCGGAGTTCATCAGCAGCGTGATGGTCATGGCATAGGCGTCCTTGCCCAGCTTGCGCCGGATCAGCTCCGTGCCGCCCAGCATATTGCTCCACTGGTCGTCGCCGCCGAACTGCATGTTGCAGCCCACCGTCTGGAACATGTGGTAGAAATCATAGGACTGCATAATCATATAGTTAAATTCCAGGAAGCTCAGGCCCTTTTCCATCCGCTGCTTGTAGCACTCGGCCCGCAGCATGTTGTTGACGGAGAAGCAGGCGCCCACCTCCCGCAGCAGCTCGATATAGTTCAGCTTCAGCAGCCAGTCGGCGTTGTTCAGCATCAGGGCCTTGCCCTCGCCGAACTCGATAAACCGCTCCATCTGCTTCTTGAAGCAGTCGCAGTTGTGCTGGATGGTCTCCGGCGTCATCATGGAACGCATGTCCGTCCGGCCGGAGGGGTCGCCGATATAGCCGGTGCCGCCGCCGATCAGGGCGATAGGGCGGTTGCCCGCCATCTGCAGCCGCTTCATCAGGCACAGGGCCATGAAGTGGCCCACGTGCAGGCTGTCCGCCGTGGGGTCAAAGCCGATATAGAACGTGGCCTTGCCGTTGTTCACCAGCTCCCGGATCTCCTCCTCGTCCGTCACCTGGGCGATGAGCCCCCGGGCCTTCAGTTCCTCGTAGATCTGCATGATTTGTCTCTCCTTTTGTCCGTTTGTGAAATCTGGGACAGGTATCAAAAACGCCCTCTGTCCCCCAGGGGACAGAGGGCGAGAAGTTCTCGCGGTACCACCTCTGTTCGCGCCGCCCTCGCGGGCAGACGCCTCAGGCCGTGCGAACACACGGCGGCGCTGTAACGGGCGCTCCCGGAGCACGCCTACTGGGCCGAAGGCCGTTTGGGTGCCAGCTCCGCGGTGTATTCGCCGGGCCCTGCCCGCCTCTTTCCACCAGACCAGAGGCTCTCTTGGGGGCGGTCTTCCCGGGTACTGCTCCGCTTCATCACTGTAAGAGGTATTCTAGCCGATTTTTTACAGCTTGTCAACGGGTGGACGGCCTTTCTTTTTGCGGAAGAAATCGTATACACCCTTCTGGCAGTCGTCCTCATCCGCCTGTTCCAGCATCTGGCGGAGACGGCTCTCCGCCTCCTGAAGCGGGGCGCAGGCGCAGGGTGTCCGCCGCAGGATCTCCAGGACTTCATACATCTCGCCGCCGAGCCGCAGATAGAGGTACTTGTACCGGATGTTCTCCTCCGCTTTCTCCTTATAGAACTCCGCTTCCCGCCTGTATGCCTCCGCCGCCTCCAGATCGTCCATTCTGACACCTCCCTAAATTTTGTGTCTATATTCTAGTACGCTTTTTACATAGTAACTCGTTTTGTACTTAAAATCAACTTATATTCTACTGAAATGGAGTTTACTATGAAAAAGCCACGGGACAGTCATCTTGGATTTCGCATGGATAAGGAGACACATGACAAGCTGTTTTATATCGCGGAATATGAAGGACGAACAGGCAGCGGGCAGATTCTGTACCTGATCCGCCGCTGTATCACGGAGTTCGAGCAGGTCCACGGCAAAATCAATCTGGAGGAAGACCTCCGGGACTGAAGGAGCCCCCTCCCGGTCCGGCGCGGTTTTCTGCGCCGGGCTTGATTTTCGCGCCCGCGGCCGCTATGATAGGATACAGATATTTTTCAGAAGCGAGGTGCCCTATGCCCCAGGATCCCAGACAGCGGGACGGCTGCCGATTCACCGCACAGAACATCACAGCGGCCCAGGAGAAGAATCCCTTTGCCAAGATCTCCGACATCGTCTATGAACTGCTGGAGAAGGCCATCTTCTCCTCCGCCATCCCGCCAGGGAGCAGGCTGAACATCTCCAAGCTGGCGGAGCAGATGGGGGTCAGCACCTCCCCGGTGACCCGAGCGGTGGAGCGGCTGGAGGAAAACGGCCTGGTGACCGCCGCCCGCAGCAGCGACAGCAAATACCGCAGCTACTTTGTCTTTGACCTCAGCAGCGAGTCCCTGGAGGACCTGTTCGTGGCCCGGCGGGCCATCGAAGGAGAGGCGGCCTTCCTCTGCGCACAGAAGCGGACCCTGATTGACCTGCCCAGGCTCCAGAAGCTGGCGGACCAGTTCCAGTCCGCCTGGCAGGACTTTGCGAAGGATCTGGATACCGCCCCCACCGCCTCCGAGCGGGCCAAGATCGACCTGGAGTTCCACCACCAGCTGGTGCTGACCACAGAGAACGAGTATCTCATCGACATGTTCGAGACCCTCCAGGGCACCCTTCACTACCTGTCTATCCGCTCCTGCGAGTTCGTTGCCACGGAACAGAAAAAGGACAATCTGATCGTCATGGGCTCCCAGCACGTGGCTATCTGCTCCGCCATCGGCCTGGGGCTGCCGGAGCTGGCTCGCTCCGCCATGGAGCGGCACATCGATTTCTGCTGCAGCCGCTGCCTCATCAACCGCACCTTTCACGCCGCCGGATCCCGCTGACGGCGGAACGAAAGCGCCCCAGGGCTTTGCCCTGGGGCGCTTTCGTTTATAGGAGTGTCGATTTCAGCAAAGTTATTTCTGGGCCGCCAGCTTCTCGTACTGGGCGTACCGGGCGGCGCACTGCTCCTCCGCCTCGGCGAAGAGCTGCTCGGCGATCTGAGGGAAGGTGCGGGTCAGGCCGGAGAACCGGACCTCGCCCATCATGAACTCCCGCAGCTTGCCGTTGGGGGCCTTGCTGTCCAGCTGGAAGGGGTTCTTCCCCTCCGCCGCCAGCTCAGGGCTGTACCGGAACAGGGGCCAGTAGCCGCACTCCACCGCCAGCTTCTGCTCCGCCTGGCTCACCTTCATGCTCTTGGCGATGCCGTGGTTGATGCAGGGGGCGTAAGCGATGACGAGGGACGGGCCCTTGTGGGCCTCGGCCTCCTTCAGGGCCTTCACCACGTGGGCGGGGTTGGCGCCCATGGACACCTGGGCCACATAGACATGGCCGTAGTTCATGGCAATCATGCCCAGGTCCTTCTTGGGGGTCTTTTTGCCGCTGGCGGCGAACTGAGCCACCGCACCGATGGGCGTGGCCTTGGAGGCTTGGCCGCCGGTATTGGCGTACAGCTCGTTGTCCACCACCAGGATGTTCACGTCGATGCCGGAGGCCAGCACGTGGTCCAAGCCGCCGTAGCCGATGTCATAGGCCCAGCCGTCGCCGCCGTACATCCACATGGTCTTTTTCACCAGCTGGTCGGCGTTGTCCCGCAGGAACCGCACGTCGGCGCTGGAGTCGGCGGTCTGGTTCAGGGCGGCGATCAGGGCGTCGGACACGGCCCGGGTCTTGTCGCCGTCGTCGCCGTCTTGCAGCCAGCTCTCCAGGGCGGCCTTCAGGGCAGCGTCGGAGGTGGTGTCCAGGGCGGCCTTGGCGTGGGTCTTGACCTGGTTGCGCTGCTGGTCCACGGACAGGCACATGCCCAGGGAGTATTCGGCGTTGTTCTCGAAGAGGGAGTTGGACAGGGCCGGGCCGTGACCGGCGGAGTCCTTCACCATGGGAATGGAGGGCACGGAGAGGAACATGGCCTGGGCGCAGCCGGTGGCGTTGGCGATGTACATCCGCTCGCCGAACAGTTGGGTCATCAACTTCATGTAGGGGGTCTCGCCGCAGCCGGCGCAGGCACCGGAAAACTCCATCAGCGGCCGCTGGAACTGGCTGCCCCGGACGGTGAACTTGTCCAGAGGATTGGCCTTCTCAGAGAGGGACAGGCAGTGATTCCAGTTGTCCTGCTCCGGCATCTGGGACTCCAGCGGCTTCATCACCAGGGCCTTCTCCCTGGCGGGGCACACGTCGGCGCAGCTGCCGCAGCCCTGGCAGTCCAGGGGATCCACCTGGATGCGGAAGGTATAATTCTCCATCCCCCTGCCGTTGGCCTTGTGGGTGATGCAGCCGGCCGGGGCCTGCTCCGCCTCCTCCTTGGTAAACAGGAAGGGCCGGATGGCGGCGTGGGGGCACACCAGAGAGCACTGGTTGCAGCCGATGCAGTTGTCCGGCAGCCACTGGGGCACATCCACGGCGATGCCGCGCTTTTCGTACTTGGAGGTCTCCACCTCCGTCACGCCGTCGGCAAAGCTGAGGAACTTGCTGACAGGGATCTTGTCGCCGGCCTGGGCGTTGACGGGGATCAGCACGTCCCGGACGTAGTCCGGCACACCTGCGGCCTCAGTCTGCTCCAGGGGCTCGTCGGGCAGGTCCTTCCAGCTGTCGGGCACTCGGATCTCCTCCACGGACTGGAGGCCCCGGTCCACAGCGGCGTAGTTCATGTTCAGGACCTTGTCGCCCTTCTTGAAGTAGCTGTGGGTGATGGCGTCCTTCATGTACTGGACGGCCTCATCCACCGGCAGCACGCCGGAGAGCTTGAAGAACGCCGCCTGGAGGACCGTGTTGGTCCGGTTGCCCAGACCCAGCTCCTGGGCGATGGACACGGCGTCGATGGTATAGAACTTCACATGGTTCCGGGCCAGCGTCCGCTTCACGTGGTTGGGCAGATTCCGCTCCAGCTCCTCCCCCTTCCACAGGGTGTTCAGCAGGAAGGTGCCGCCGGGCTTCACCTCGTGGACGATGTCATAGGAGTGGATGTAACTCTGCTTGTGGCAGGCCACGAAGTCCGCCTGGGTGACGTAGTAGGCAGAGCGGATGGACTCCTTGCCGAAGCGCAGGTGGCTTTTGGTGACGCCGCCGGACTTCTTGGAGTCATATTCAAAATACGCCTGGACGTACTGGGGCGTGTTGTCGCCGATGATCTTGATGGAGTTCTTGTTGGCGCCCACGGTGCCGTCGGAGCCCAGGCCCCAGAACTTGCACTCGATGGTGGAGCCGCCGGCGGTGCTGATGTGTTCCCCCACGTCCAGAGAGCGGTGGGTCACATCGTCCACGATGCCCACGGTGAAGTGGTTTTTCTGCTCGCCGGCCATGTTGTCGTACACGGCCTTCATCTGGGCGGGGGTGGTGTCCTTGGAGCTGAGGCCGTACCGGCCGGCCAGCACCTTGATCCCGCTGCGCCCGGCTTCCGCCAGGGCGGTGCACACATCCTCATACAGGGGCTCGCCGATGGCGCCGGGCTCCTTGGTCCGGTCCAGGACGGAGATGGTCTGGACGGTATCCGGCAGCTTGGCCAGGAAGTGGGACACGGAGAAGGGGCGGTACAGATGGACCTGGATCATGCCCACCTTTTCGCCCTGGGCGTTCAGGTAGTCGATGACCTCCCCCAGGGTGCCGCAGACGCTGCCCATGGCGATGACCACCCGGTCCGCGTCCGGCGCGCCGTAGTAGTTGAACAGCTGGTAGTCCCGCCCCGTCAGGTCGCTGACGGCCTTCATGTATTCCTCCACGATGGCGGGCAGGCGGTCATAGGCGCCGTTGCAGGCCTCCCGGTGCTGGAAGAAGGTGTCCGGGTTCTGGACGGTGTTGCGGACCGTGGGATGCTCGCTGTTCAGGGCCCGGGCCTTGAAGCGGCGGACGGCGTCCCAGTCCACCAGGCGGCTCATGTCGTCGTAGTCCAGCACCTCGATCTTCTGGATCTCATGGGAGGTGCGGAAGCCCTCAAAGAAGTGCTGGAAGGGGATGCTGCCCTTGATGGCGGCGAGATGGGCTACGGCGCCCAGGTCCATGCACTCCTGTACGCTGGAGGAGGCCAGCTGGGCGAAGCCCGTCTGGCGGCAGCCCATGACGTCAGAGTGGTCGCCGAAGATGGACAGGCCGTGGGTGGACACCGTCCGGGCGGAGACGTGCATGACACCGGGCAGCATGGAGCCCGCGATTCGGTACATGGGCGGGATCATCAGCAGCAGGCCCTGGGAGGCGGTGTAGGTGGTGGCCAAGGATCCGGTCTCCAGCGCGCCGTGCATGGCGCCGCAGGCGCCGGACTCGGCCTGGAGCTCCATCAGCTTCACAGGCTGGCCGAAGATATTCTTCATGCCGGCGGCGGCCCACTCATCCACGTGGTCTGCCATGGGGCTGGAGGGCGTGATGGGGTAGATCGTCGCCACTTCCGTGAACGCGTAGGAGATATAGGCGGCTGCCTCGTTGCCGTCCATGGTCTTGAATTTCTTGAGGCTCATGCGGTCTCGCTCCTTTTTTCCATCCTCTCGGGGAGGACAGCGTGATTTCCTTTCCTACTTTACCGCAGGGGGATGCCTCCTGTCCAAATCCATGGAATTTATGAAAAATCCCGCGGATTTTCCACGGATGCGGACGGCAATCTCCCCAGTTTTCCCAGGAGTTTTTGTGCCCGGCCGCGCTTTTGCGTCCAGGCCGGGCATGTGCCTGCCGCTGTTTTCCGGCTTTTTCCGGCATGGTTCAGCCCGGCGCGGGACAAGCTAGGGCGGAGGTGATCTAAATGCATGATGACAGCCGCAAGGTAGAGCTCCCCCGGCGGAGAAAGCAGGAGAAGCCCATCCCCAGCGTCTATCCGGTGCTGGACACCGATCTGGCCCGGGACAACGTGGAAAACGACATTCCGGCGGCAGACCTGGAGGACCTGTGAGGACTCCGGACTTCTTCCCCACAGCTGGGAGGTGAAGCGAATGGCAAGCATTTCCGTCTCCCTGGACCGGAACGCGGACCGGCATGACGTGAAGCTGCTGAAGCGGGAGCTGGACACCCTGCCGGGCGTCACCTCCGTCAGCGTCAGCAGCGGCGGACAGCTGGCGGTGGACTACGACGCCACAGGCGTCCGGCAGGCGGACATTCTGGAAAAGATCCAGGCGCTGGGCTACCACGTCCGGCAGGAACACGCATAACAAAACCGGGAACCGGCCAAAAAGCCGGCTCCCGGTTTGTTTATGTTCCGTTGGCGGACTCCCGGGGGCCTGGAAGAAACTCCTCCCCCGCCGCCTCCATAGCCAGACTCCCCGCGGAGAGCTCCGTGAGGCGGGGAACGAACTGTTCCGCCCCGCCCGCCGGGAACGCCGCCCGCAGGCGGATATCCGCGCCGTACTCCGTGTCCCGCACCACGCCGCCACAGGCGATGATCTCCAGCTTCACCCGCTCGAAGAGGGGATATGTGCAGGGCACGTCCCACAGCGTCCACAGGCTCATGGTGCTGATGCCCACGGCGTCCAGGGAGTCCTTGGCTCCCTTGGTATAGGCCCGGGTCAGTCCCCCGGCCCCCAGCAGCACGCCGCCGAAGTACCTCGTCACCACGCAGCACACGTTGGTGACGCTCTCCCGCTGGAACACGTTCAGCATGGGCTGGCCCGCCGTGCCCTGGGGCTCCCCGTCGTCGGAGTAGCGGACCACGCCGCCCTCCTGCAGCAGATAGCACCAGCAGTTGTGGCGGGCGTCGTAGTATCGCTTCTTCATCTCCTCGATGCGCTCCCGGGCCTCTGCCTCGGTCTCCACCCGCCAGATGTGGCTGATAAAGCGGGATCGCTTCTCCGTGAACGCGCTCTCCCCGTTTTCAAAGGGCACCCGATAGGTGGTCATGGCCGTCCTCCCTGTCTGCTCCGCGCTCATTTCCACACGTCCCGCCGGTCCGTCCGGCCCGCCAGATAGTCCATGGACACGCCGAAGTGGTCCGCCAGGGCGCACAGATTATGGAAACTGGGCAAATTATTTCCAGACTCAAATTTCTGGTAATGCCGTTCTCCAATTCCAATGGCCGTGGCAACCTGGGCCTGGGTTTCTCCGCGCTCTTTTCGGAGCGATCGCAATTTTTCCTGAAATTCCATGCGTCCCCCTTGACACGCCAAATTTTAGGTATTATACTAAACTTAGAAACACGCCATTTTTTATGTTATTCGAGGTGATTTTTAGGATGACAGATTTTATGAAATGGCTCTATCCCCGGTATATCCGCCTTTATGTGGAGGCGGCGCCCCAGGAAGAATATGTGATGTGGCTGTCCCTGATGGAGAGCGACTTGGAATATCAATTCCGGGAGGAATTCGACAAGACCCTGGAATTCACCGCCATCCACGCCTTCCTGCTGGGCCTGCGCACCTGGGCGGGCCTGGGGGCGCTCATTCCACAAGGAACGGCGCCATCTGCCCCAGGACCTTCGGCGTGCACACCGCCGTGACCGCGATGGTCTCCCCGTACTCCACGTTCTCCACCTTGGCCTCCCGGTACAGCTGGTCCAGCAGGCCGCCCTTGTCGTAGGGGATGTGCAGCACACAGCGGCGGCTGCCGCTGTCCAGGCGTTCCCCGATCATCTCCAACAGCTTGTCCACACCCTCTCCGGTCTTGGCGGAGAGGGTGCAGATATCCTGACCGTGGGGCATGATCTCTCCGGCGGGCAGCCGGTCGGACTTGTTGAACACGTCGATCCGGGGCAGCTCTCCGGCCCCCAGCTCCCGGATCAGGTTCTCCACCACCGCCGCCTGCTGCTGCCACTCCGGGTTGGACACGTCGATGACGTGGAGCAGCAGATCTGCGTACTCCAACTCCTCCAGCGTGGCCTTGAATGCCTCCACCAGCTGGTGGGGCAGCTTGCGGATGAACCCCACCGTGTCGGAGATCACCACGTCCAGCGTGTCGCTGACCGTGAGAAGGCGGCTGGTGGTGTCCAGCGTGTCGAACAGCCGGTTGTTGGCGGGGATGCCCGCCCCGGTCAGGTGGTTCAGCAGCGTGGACTTGCCCGCGTTGGTATAGCCCACAATGGCCACCACCGGGATCTCGTTTTTCTGCCGCCGCTGCCGCTGGGTGGAGCGCACCCGGCGGACCTCCTCCAGGTCCTCCCGGAGCTTGTCGATCTTCCGGCGGATGTGGCGGCGGTCCGTCTCCAGCTGGGTTTCGCCGGGGCCCTTGGAGCCGATGGGCCCCTTGCCGCTGGTGCCCGCCTGCCGCTCCAGATGGGTCCACATGCCGGTCAGCCGGGGCAGCAGATACTGGTACTGGGCCAGCTCCACCTGGAGCCGCCCTTCCTTGGTCTTGGCCCGCTGGGCGAAGATGTCCAGGATCAATCCGCACCTGTCCAGCACCTGAACGCCCAGCAGCTCCGTCAGCACCCGCATCTGGGAGGGGGACAGGTCGTTGTCGAAGATCACCATGGTGGCGCCGGTGTTCTCGCAGTAGAGCTGCACCTCCGCCACCTTGCCCTCCCCGATGAAGGTCCGGGGGTCCGGGGACGGCCGGTTCTGCAGCACAATCCCCACGGTCTCGCCTCCGGCGGTCTCCACCAGGGCGGAGAGCTCCTCCATAGTGTCCTCGTCGGCGTTTTCCTCTTTTTTCAGCACCGGGGAGTTCAACCCCACCAGCACCACTTTGTCTCGTACTTCCTGTGTCTCTGCCATGCAAACTCCTTATTTTTGATAGGCCTCCACGACTTGGCCCACATAGATCCGGTGCCAGCCGCCCTGCCCCGGCGTGTAGAAGGGCAGGATCTCCCCCTCCCCCAGCACGCAGGCAGGGTCCATGTCCTGGGCGTACAGCTTCCGGCACACCAGGACCCACTCCGCCTCGTCAAAGAAGGGCGCGTCCCCGGCCCCCCAACGGACCGTCAAGCCGCACGCTTTCACCTTGTCCACGTCCCGGCCGCTCTTGCTGCCGCAGAGGGCGGTCACTTTTTTTGCCTCCTCCGGCAGGATGGAGACGGTGAAATAATCGTGGGACTCCATAAATTGATAGGTATATCGCTCGGGCCGCACGTAGACTGTGCAGACCGGCAGGTTCCACAGCCGGCCCAACTGGCACCAGCCGATGGTCATGGTGTTCAGGCCGGTCTTGTCTCCGGCAGTCAGCAGCGGGGGCTGCCGTCCGAAAACATGCAGGATCTCCGGCGTCAAACGCTCCAACTCCACAGGATGCAGCTTCATGCAAACGCTCCTTCCGCTTCATTGATACCATACAGTATATGCGCTTTTGCCGGAAAAGTAAATGAAAAAAGGGCCTGCCCAACCGGCAGACCCTTTTTGTGACGTGTCAGACTTACTTGTCCAGACCGAACTTCTTGTTGAACTTGGCCACGCGTCCGCCGGTATCCACCAGCTTCTGCTTGCCCGTAAAGAAGGGGTGACACTTCGAGCAGACTTCCACCTTGATATCCTTCTTGGTAGAACCTGTCTCAATCACATTACCGCAGGCGCAAGTAATCGTAGTCTGCTGATAATTGGGATGGATTCCTTCCTTCATTGCTCTCGTTCACCTCTTTCTGATCCAGACTACCTCGCCGGAGCTTTCACCCCATAAAGGCGTTTATTAGTGTATCACACGGACGTCAAGATTGCAAGTCCTTTTTTCATTTTTCCGGAGATTTTTTCAGGAGGGGCGAAACTGCTCCACCCACTCCGGCGTACAGTCCGCAAACCAGTCCTGGTGATCCGGGTCCTCCGGGTCGTAGAGCCGGTCCGTCAGGGCCTGGAAGGCGCTCCACTGCTCCTCGGTCAAAACATGGACGGCGATGCCGTCCTCTTCCTGCCACCGCTCCAGGATCTCCGCCTCCTGCTCCCGGTTCCAGAGCCGCTGGTCCGCCATGGCCTCCCGGCCGCAGCGGTCCACCGCCTCCCGCAGGTCCGGGGAGAGGGAGTCGTACAGATCACTGTTCATGGTGAGGATGGCGGGCTCGTAAAAGGCCGGGAAGATGGTCACGTCCGTCTGGACCGTCTGGTAGCCCGCCGCGGCCGCCTCCGCCAGGGTGCTCTCCTGGCCGTCATAGTATCCCGCAGACAAAGGCGTCATCACATCTAAAAAACTGGAGGGGTAGAGTTCCGCTCCCCAGCAGTCCACATACGCCACGGACACTTCCAGCATTCCCGCCGTGCGGATCTTGAGCCCTTCCAGATCTTCCGGGGCAGTCACCGCACGGCCTTCAGAAGTCGTCGGATACCGGAAGCCCAGCTCCCCGTATGCCAAGCCCCGGAGCCCCAGCTCCGCCAGGACGCCGTTCAGTGCCTCTCCGCCGGTGCTGTCCAGGACCTCCGCCGCCGTTTCGGCGTCCGGGAACAGAAAGGGAATGGTCACGGAGAAAAACGGTCTGCCCAACTCTTCTTCGTCGCCGTAGGAGCCATATACGAAACTGCTGTCCAGATAGAGGTCCACGATCCCGGCCGCAGCCTGCTCCAGGGAGGTAACCCTATCGAGGGGCATCGGCTGAACCTCCACCGCCACGGCGCCTTCCGTGGCGTCGGACAGTGCCTCGGCAAAAGATTCCGCCGCGTCCCAGCAGGTGGAGCCCTCCGGCTGGCCCACCACCAGGGTCCAGGTTGTCTCAACATTCTTCGGAACCGGCGGCTCCTCTGAAACCTCCTCCTGTGCCCCGCCGGTGCAGCCGGTGAGGGCCAGGACCGCCAGACCGGCAGCGGTCAGCTTGGTAAGACGGCGCTTCATTTCAGGTCCCTCCTTCTTGTTCCAGCGCCCGCCCCAGGTCCGCCAGATACCGAGCCTGCTGGCGGCGGAGGTAGCCCTTGGCAAAAAAGCGCATCCAGGGCTTTTTTACGGTGATGGTCTCGGTGAAGGTGACCTGGGTGCCGCCGCCCTCCGGCCGGAATTCCCCGGCCCACCGGCCCGCCAGGTTGGCATTGTCCAGGTCAAAGGCCCAGCGGGACAGGGGGCGGCGCTCCGTGACGGTGAAGCGGGTGGGAAAGCCGCTTCTGTCGTACTCCGTAAAGGCGTCCTCACCGACGTGGTCCAGGCGGCTCAGATCGCTGCGCCACTGCCAGCAGTCCAGAGCCGTCACCACCGCCCACACCCGCTCCGGCGGATACGGCACCAGGGCCGTGGCTATACTGACGATTTCCCTTCCCATTGGCCTTCCTCCTCAAATCTCCATGGTCTCGCCTGCAGCCAGGAAATACAGGGCCCGGCGGACCACCTTCTTTTCCAGCACCCGCTCCAGGGCCCGGCTGTATGCCTCCAGCTGGGGGCGGTAGTGCTCCGCCCGCTGCCGGACCTCCAATGCCGAGAACACACGGTCCGTTTTGAAGTCCACCACGGTCAGGCCGTCTGCCGTCTCGAAGCAGCAGTCCACCACGCCCTGGAGGAGGATTTCCTCCCCCGCCGCCGCGGCGGGATCGTAGTCCCGGGCATCCATCAGCAGGGTGAAGCGATACTCCCGCAGGACGCTTCGGCTTTTGCGGATCTCCTCCGCCAGGGGGGAGCGGAGAAATCGCTCCAAAGGCGCGGTCTCCACGGCCGCGGCCTGCTGGTCCGTCAGCAGGCTCCGCTGCCGCAGGGCCTCGATCTGGCCCGCCACGTTAACGTTTGAGAAGTCTAGGTATTGCAGCACCAGGTGGGTGGCAGTGCCCCGCTCTGCCGGGGTCAGGCCCTGCCGCTCCCGCCGGAAATTCGGCTGGCTCAGGGGCCGGAGGTACGGGGTATGGGCGGCATACTCCGCGATCTCCTGGTCCGCAGGGCGGCCCTTCAGCTGGGTGGCCGTCACCTTGGCAGGCAGGGCCGTCTCCCGCTGGTAGGGGTAGATGAAAGACAGCAGCTCCGGGGCAAAGAGGGCGGTCTCCCCTGTCTCCTCCGCCGTCGCCTGGGGCCGGGCGGGCCGTTCCCGGTAATCCTCACTGTCATGTAAATACACTTGCCAGGGGCTGTCCTCTCCAATATATAGCTGGTCAATCTCTGTCTCCGCCATAGCCCGCAGGGGTGCGGCCTCCGGCCGGCACAGCAGGGGCAGCAGGACCCAGTCCCCCAGGGTGCGGCCTTCTGCCACCGTCTCCGGCAGCACGGGACAAGCAGCCACAGCGGCCAGCTTCTGGAGCCGCCCGGGGGCGTTGTACAGGGCGTCCACCAGGATCAGCTTCTCCTTGGGCCGGGTCATGGCCACGTAGAGGATGCGCTGCTCCTCCGCCAGGTTCTCCCGCCGCAGCTTTTCCTGAATGGCCAGCCGGGCCAGGGTGGGATACTGGATTTTCCGCTCCAGGTCGATGCGCTTGGGCCCCAGGCCCATGTCCGGATGCACCAGCACCGGCGTGTCGAAGTCCTGCCGGGAGAACGCGTGGTCCAGGTCCGCCAGGATGACAATGGGGAACTCCAGGCCCTTGGACTTGTGGATGCTCATGAGCCGCACGCCGGCAGCCTCCGCCGGGCCCCGGGTGGCGGGAGCCTGGTCCTGCTCCAGCAGCCGCCGCAGCTGCGTGACGAAGGCGAAGAGGCCCCGGTATCCATTGCTCTCAAACTTCTCCGCGTGCTGGCTCAGGGCGATGAGATTCTCCCGCCGGGCCGCACCATCATCCATGGCGCCGAAGACCCCCAGCACATTCAGTCGGTTGTAGATGTGCCAGACCAGGCGGTGGACACTCATGTCCCGGCCCGCCTGCCGCAGGTCCGAGAGGGTTGCCAGGAAGTCTTTGCAGTCCTCTCCCCCATCGGCGGTCACAGCGTCGTAGTAGTCCCCGGTGGGGGCGGCGGAGCGAACCTCCGCCAGCCGGTCCGCCGTGAAGCCGAACAGGGGCGACCGGAGGACGGAGATCAGAGGCACGTCCTGCCGGGGGTTGTCCACGATCTCCAGCAGGGACAGCATGACGGAGATCTCCATGGTGTGGAAGAAGTCCCCGCTCTCCTGGAAAGAACAGGGGATGTCCCGCTCCGCCAGGGCGGCGGCGAAGGCGGCAGACCGGCTGCCGGGGGAACGCATCAGGATCACGATATCCTCCGGCCGGCAGGGGCGCAGGGTGCCGTCGCTCTCCGTGACGGGATAGCCCTCATCCAGCAGCTTCCGGATGCGCGCCGCCACGAACCGGGCCTCGGCGGTGACCTTCTTTACCGGCTTGTCATTCTCCCCCGCCTTCTGGTGGGCAGAGATGAGATGGAACTCTGTCTGGCAATCCATCCGCTCCGGGTAATACGCCGCCCCGAAGTGTAGGGCCTCGTCCTCGCCGTAGTCCATCTCCCCCATCTCCACAGACAAAATGTTGGAGAAGATGAAGTTGGTGCTCTCCAAAATCTCCCGCCGGGAGCGGAAGTTGCGGGACAGCAGGATCTTCCGCTCCTCTCCGTCAGCCGCCTCCTGCCAGGACTTGAACCGGTTGTATTTTCCCAGGAAAATGGTGGGGTCCGCCAGGCGGAAGCGGTAGATGCTCTGCTTCACGTCCCCCACAGTGAAGATGTTCTGCCCGTTTTTGGACACCGCCCGGAAGATGGCGTTTTGGATCTCGTTGGTGTCCTGGTACTCGTCCACCAGGATCTCCCGGTATCGGGCCGCCACCTGCTCCCCCAGCTCTGTGGGGGCACCGCCGGAACCCACCAGCAGGCCCAGGGCCAAGTGCTCCTGGTCGGAGAAGTCTGCAGCGTTCAGCCGCAGCTTCTCCTGCCGGTACCGCTCCGCAAAGTCCTCCGTCAGCTCCAGCAGGGCCACCATGGCCGGGGCCACGGCAGTCAGGTCCTCCATAGCCTCCTCCTCAGAGACAGACAACAGGCCCGCCAGCTTCTTCTCCTCCACCTTGCACCGCTCCCACACCTGTTTCAGCGCGGCAATACCCGGCTCGTCCTTCCGTCCCCTGGGGGTGGAAAGCCGGGGGAAGGCGACGGCCGCTTCCGTCTGCCGGGCCGCCTCCCAGGTCTGGACCTGGGCCAGGGCGTCAAAGGCCACAGACACCTGGAGAAACTTCTCCCCGTACCCCCGGTACAGCGCCTCGTCCCCCTCGGTCCGGGCGGAGGCGGACCGGAGCAGGGCCCCCCAGTGGGCCCCCTTCCGGCGGATGGAGGCCAGCAGCTCGGCGGCGTAGGGGCTGTCATCAAAGCCGCCCTCCCAGCCGCCCCAGACGGTCCGGTTCTCCGCCAGCCACCCGGCCGGGTCCGCGTGGCTCTGGACCTTGTCGTACAGCTCCAGCACCAGGGCGGCCAGACGGCTGTCGTCCCGTCCGGCCCCCAGCGTGTCCGCCAGCAGGCCGCGGCCCTCGTCCAGCTGGTCATAGAAGTCCTCCAGCGTCCGGGAGAGCACCCGCTGGCGGATCAGCTGGGCCTCGTTATCGTCCAGCACCCGGAAGTCTGGGGTCAGGGCCCGGCTGTCCCCCTCCCGGGCCAGGAGGTGGGTGTTCTCCCGCAGCAGCGACGTGCAGAAGGCGTCCACGGTCTTGATGTCCGCCTGATACACCCGCAGCAGCTGCCGCCGGAGCTGCTGGTCCCCCGGCGTCTGGCCCAGCCGCTTGGACAGCTCGGAGGCGATCTTGCTCCGCAGCTCCGCCGCGGCGGCCTTGGTGTAGGTGATGATGAGGAAATCATCGATATTGCAGCGTTCCTCCGTCACATAGCGGAAAAGCCGGTCCACCAGTACCTTTGTCTTGCCGGAGCCGGCGGCGGCGGACACCAGCAGGCTGCCGCCCCGGTTTTCCACCACCGCCTGCTGCTGGGGGGTCAGGGTCAATTTTGCCATGTTACTGTCCACCTCCTCTCTCTGTCTCCTCTTCCACCTGGCGCCAGAACTCCTCCGGTTTTACCGGCAGGATGTAGTGCAGGTGGTCGCCGTCCCGCCCATCCTGGAAGTGGCAGGCGTCGGCCCAGTCGCAGTATTTGCAGAAGCTGTCGTCCTCATTGTGGCAGCAGGGGTCCGCGTCGATGTTGCCGTCCCGGACCTCCCGGGCGATCTGGTGGAGCAGCCGCTCCACATACTGCCCCAGCCGCCCAAGCTGATCGGCGGAGGCCAGGGCGCCGGACACGTCCCCCTCCCGGTTTACCCGCACCGGTAGGAACCGGGGACTTTGCAGAGCCTCGTGCTCCATGGCCTGGAGCACCTCCGGTTCAGAGAGCAGCAGGCCCGTTCGGCGCAGCTCCTTCTCCCGCTGGCTCTGGAGCTGCTCCGGCGTGATATTTCGCTCGGCGGAGAGAATCTCATCCCGGGCAGGGAGATACAACACCCCGGCGGGCTCAATGTCCATGCCAAACCGCTGCTTGCCCTCCTTTTTCAGGGCGAACAGGTACAGCAGCATCTGGATATCCAGGCCCATCCGGACGGCGGCCAGGTCAAAGGCTTTCTTGCCGGACTTGTAGTCCACTACCCGGAGATACAGTCTGTTGTCCTTCACCCAGCCGTCCACCCGGTCCACCTTGCCGCCGATTCGCAGCTCCGCGTCCGGCTCGCTGACCGTCACCGCCGGCAGTTCTCCGCGCTCGCCGAAGGACAGCTCGAAGGCCAGGGGCACGAAGTCGGAGCAGCGCATCTCCTCGGCGATCTGGTCCACCACCGCGTAAGCGGTGTTCCGCAGCCGGGCGAAGAGGTACCGGAACCGGGCGTTCCGGCCCTCCAGATTTTGGAGCACCTCCGCCGCATACTGCTCAATATAGCGCCGCACCAAGGCGTGGAGGTCCTCCTCTCCCACTGCGGCAAAGCCGCCCCAGTCCAGCACGTCCTTTGTGACGTGCTCCAGCAGGTAGTGGAGGAAGGTTCCGATCTGGGGGGCGTCAAAGGCCGCCGCCCGGCGGGCCTTGGCCTTCAGTCCGTACTCCATAAAGTAGGCGAAGTGGCAGCTCCGCAGCCGCTCCACCCGGGAGGCGGACATGGAGATTCGCTCCCCGTACAGCGCCTGTACCGCGCTCCTGGAGAGGCTCCCCCGCTTCAGCGCAGCCGCCCGCTCCATGGCCGCCATGGGGGGCGCCAGGACCTCGTCATCTGCGAAATACCGCCACAGGATCCCCCCTGGGGCGGTCCCTGCGGTCTCCAAGGCAGGGATCCTTGCTGTAAGGCGATAAGCCTTGTCAGTCCCTTCGTGCTCGATACGCAGCTCCGGAAACAGCGTTAGCAGGCGGTCCACTACAAAGGCAGGCCGCAGCTCTGCACCGGACACGTCCGCCGTGGGGTAGCTGACCACCAGCCCCTCCCGGGGCTGAACCAGAGCGGCGTAGAGGTTCTGGAGCTCAATGCCCATCTGTTCCATGCCGCTGGGCGCCAGGCGGATGCCCCGCTGGGCCAATTCCTCCCGGTCATCGTCGTTGAGAATGCCGCCGCTCTGTCCCACAGCGGGCAGCACATGGTCATTGGCCCCCAGCAGAAACAGGTAGGCATCCGTGTGACGGTCATTTCGGGTGATTTCCGTGACGGACACCTGGTCCAGAGACACGGGGATAGTGCCCACGCTGTACTGGGAGGCCACCTGCCGCAGCAGGCGGCTGAATTCATCGGTCCCCATAGGCTCGTCCCCCAGGATCTCCACGAACTGGTCCAGGATGGCGCAGAGGATCTCCCACAGCTGGGCGGTCTCCTCCGCGTCCTGGAGGCGCCCTGCCTCCGCCTGGGCCCGCATCTGTTCCTCCAGCGCGTTCTGGAGATTCAGATGCTCCAGGAAACTATAAAGGGAATTTACTTTCTCCCCAGCTGTAACGCCGGCTTTCAGCCCTTCATACAGCTCCGCAAGAGGTGCGCGTACCCGGCGGCGCAGCTCGTTCACCCGGTCCAGGCGGGCCTGGCGGCGCTTATCCCAAGGTGCGCCATAACCGTCCGGATTGTCGGTCCAGTCCACATCCCGGAGCCACATCTTCCCGTGGATCTCCCAGGTGAGAACGTAGTTTTCCAGCTCATCGCACTCCTCCGGCATCAGGCCCGCCAGGCCGGTCTTCAGCCAACGGAACATGTCCTCGTACTCCAAGCCGTTTTCCAGAGCGGAGAGGACGCCGGTGATGAGGCTCCACACGGGCTTTTCCAACATACTGCTCCGGCGGCTCAGATAGGCGGGGATGCTGTACCGCTCGAATACCGTCTCAATGGTGCCCTCGTAGTCGGTCATGTTCCGGGCGGCCACGGTGATATCCCGGTAGCGGCACTTCCCCGCCGCTACCAGGCGGCGGATGTCCGCTGCCGTCTGCTCCACCTCGGAAAAAGCGGTGTCCGCCTCCCGGACCCGGATGGCGGAGCTGTCTCCTTGGTAGGGCTCCCCCTCTCCGAAGAAGTGATGCTCCAAATATCCCAGGGCGGAGTCGTCGGCGCTGGTGAGCGTCCGGACCTCCCATGGGCAGCCCGCCTGGTCCGCCAGCCGCGTCAGCTGGTCCCGGGTGCGGAGAGAGACCTGAAACATCTCCTCCGCGCTGTCCGGCTCCCCCAGCAGCGTGACAGTGACAGACCGAGCCTGCCGCAGGATGCTCTCCAGCACCTGCCGCTCCTGGGCGTTGAAGTACGTGAAGCCGTCCACAAACACGTCCTTGCCGAAAGCGTAGCGGGAGGACTCCAGCGCCTCGCAGAGCTTGGTCATCCGGTCCCGGGCATCAAGGCCGGGGCGGTACAGCCGGGACTCATAGGCGCCGTACAGCAGGCTCAGGTCCAGCAGCTTGTCCCGGGTGGCGCCCTGGATTTCCCGTGCCTGGCTCTCCAGCAGCTCTGGGGACACGTCGTAGCAGCGCAGCTCGTCGAAGAGGTCCAGCAGCTGCTGTAAAAACGACGCCTTCTGAGAGGGACGGCGATACACCTTCAGCAAGGGGGCCACCTCTCCCAGGGCCTTCTGCAGGGTCAACAGCTTGCCGCCGGCATCCAATGTCACCTGAGCGGCGCCGCCGGTGATGGTCAGCACCCGGTCGCACAGGCGGCGGAAGCTGAGGACCTCCGCATGGCGGCTGGCAGTGTCTCCGCAGGCCCGGCACAGATCCACCTCCGCCTGGTGGGAGGCGTGCTCCGGCACCAACAGGATCTGCCGGCTGGAATCCCCCAGTTCTCCGATCCGGCGGAGCACCTGTTCCGATTTTCCCGTTTTGGCCCGTCCCATCAGGATCGTCAGCATGGCGGGACCTCCTTTGCGCAATTTCAAAATTCATTGTAGCATATCCCGCCGATTCGTGCTATCCTGTTTCTTGAAGATTTTCCGAGGAGGACTGACCCATGCACATTCCCCAAGGCCCCACAGCCACCCTGGCGCTGGAGCTCTTTGACGACGCCCTGGCCGCTGCCCTCCGGCCGTCGCCGGACTATGATGTGAGCCGGTGGCTGTACGTCCCCAACCATTATTCGGAATACCGGTACATCCTGGGCACACGGGGCCGGAAGCCCCTGATCTGCATAGGCATCAACCCCTCCACCGCCGCGCCGGACGCCCTGGACCCCACCCTCCAGTCCGCCCAGCGGATCGCGCTTTCCAACGGGTACGACAGCTTTTTGATGTTCAACATCTACGCCCAGCGGGCCACCCGGCCCGACGATATGGAGCGGTCCTGCAACCCGGTGCTCCATGCGGAGAACCGAAGGGCCTTCCGGTATCTCCTCTCTCTGTCCCCGGCCCCCGCCCTGTGGGCCGCCTGGGGGAACATCATCGAGAAGCGGGGGTATCTGATGGATTGTATGCGGGACTTTGCCGCCGACGCCAGCGCCGCCGGGGCCGAGTGGTTCACCGCCGGCCCCCTGCTGAAATCCGGCCATCCTCACCACCCTCTGTATCTCAAGGGGGACACGAAGCTGCT